>JAVKCR010000135.1:0-2831 GCA_040222645.1 Rhodospirillales bacterium | reverse complement strand
CTTGTGGCCCGCCTACCGTCGCTGGTTCCTCTCGGAGGGGGTAGAGCAGCGCGCGACCTACAAGCAGTGCCGTGACCGCATTGCCGAACACATGCCGTCCCTGCTGCCGCTCTACGGGGAACTTTGCGAACTGGCCGGGGGTGGCGACCTCGCGGCCCGCTTCCTCTCGCTCTACCGCCCGCCCGCCTACATCTCAGGTTGTTCGCAGGCGGTCTGGTCGGACGACGCGCCGCTGCTGGTGCGCAATTACGATTATGCGCCGGCGCTCAGCGACGGTCTGATCATGCGCTCCGCCTGGAACGGCCGGCGGGTGATCTGCATGTCGGATTGCATGTGGGGCTGCCTCGACGGCATCAACGATGCGGGCCTTGCCGTCAGCCTGACCTTCGGCGGTCGGCGCGTGGTCGGCGACGGGTTCGGCATTCCGGTGATCCTGCGATACGCCCTGGAGAATCACACCAGCGCCGCCGAGGCCGCGGCGGCGATCAGCGCCGTGCCGGTTCACATGGCCTACAATGTCACCCTGCTTGATGCGCAAGGCGGCTACCGCACCGTCTTCATGGCCCCGGACCGCAAGGCCGTCACCAAGTCGGTCGCCATTGCCACCAACCACCAGGGCCGGGTGGAATGGCACGATCATGCGCGGGCGACGGCCACCATCGAACGCGAACAGTTCCTCCGCTTTCGCCTCGAGGACCCGGAGATGACCGCGCCGAAGCTGATCGAGTCCTTTTCCCGGCCGCCGCTCTATACCAATGCCTACCGGACCGGCTTCGGAACGCTCTACACCGCGATCTACCGGCCGTCTTCCGGGGAAGTCGAGTACCGCTGGCCCGGCGGTTCCTGGAGCTTTTCCTTCGACCGGTTCCATGAAGGGGCGCGGAAAGTGGTTTTTGCGCCGGCCTGAACATATTCAAGAATTGCTATGTGAAGATTCCGGGGCTATGATCTCCGTAATGGTCTCCTTTTTCCCAGGTGCGGAATGATAGCGGAATTCGATCCCGTCAGCGGGCTGGTCGGCGGTGCGCTGATCGGGCTTGCCACCCTCATCCTCCTGCTCGGCAACGGGCGCATTGCCGGCATTAGCGGCATCCTCGGCAACCTGTTTGCCGACAAGCCGGACCTGCCATGGCGTGCGGCCTTCCTTGTCGGGCTGGTCGCCGGCCCGGCGCTCTGGCTGATGTTCTCCGGCGGTGCCTATCCGATCGAGGTGACGTCATCGCTGCCGCTGCTGATTGTCGCCGGCCTGCTGGTGGGATTCGGGACCCGCATGGGCAGCGGCTGCACCAGCGGTCACGGGGTTTGCGGGCTCGGCCGGTTCTCGCCGCGGTCTCTGGTCTCGACGCTTGCCTTCATGGCGGTCGCTGCGGTGACCGTCTTCATCTTCCGGCATGTGGCGGGGTAGGCGATGCGCATTCTGTCAGGTTTCGTTTCCGGTCTCCTGTTCGGAGTTGGCCTGCTGATATCCGGCATGATCAACCCGGCGAAGGTCCTCGGTTTCCTCGATGTCGCGGGCACCTGGGACCCGACGCTCGCCTTCGTGATGGCGGGCGCGCTGGCCGTGTCGGTCGTCGCCTACCGGGTGTCGAAGGCGATGCGCCGCCCGCTGTTCGACATTCGCTTCCACCTGCCGACCGCCAAGATGGTCGATCCGCCGCTGGTCGCCGGCGCCGTGATCTTCGGTATCGGCTGGGGGCTGGTCGGGTTCTGCCCGGGGCCTGCGCTGGCCGGCCTGGGGTCGCTGAACCAGAGCGTCCTGATCTTCGTCGCGGCGATGATCGCCGGCATGGCGATCTGGGCGATGTTCGACCGCAAGCGCGGCTGAGGCGCCTGCCTCAGCCGAACATCTCGGTGGTGATCGAGCGGTACCAGCCGTCGGCATAGCTTGCCTCGAGCCGGCGGTCTTCGGCCGAGGCATCGGCAGGGGTCAGCCCGCCGGCGCCCTCGACGGCGTGCAGCTTGCCCTTGTCGAAGGAATAGACCGCGGAAACCGATACCGCGTGGTTCGGCGCGATCATGCTGTAGCAGGTGTTGGCGAGCTTCGGGTCGGAGATTTCCCGCCCCTGCAGGCCGGAAACGATCGCCGCGGCGGCAACCTTGCCCTGGTTGTTCGCCGAGAAGCCGGATTTCGGCATCGGTGTCGCGATCGAGGCATCGCCGATCACGAAGACATCCTTGGCGAGCGTGGAGGCGAAGGTCTGCTGGTTGACCGGGCACCAGCCGCTGTCGTCGGCAAGGCCTGATTTCCTGGCGATCTCGCCGGCGAACTGCGGCGGGATGAAGTTGACAACGTCTCCCTTCACCTCGTCGAACTCGGTATGCAGGGTCAGGTTCTCCGCATCGACCCGGACGACGCGGCCGGCCTCGGTCTTCCGGTAGTCGATCATGCCGGGATAAAGTTCTTCCCAGGCCGGGGCAAAGAGCGATTCCTTGGAGAAGGCGCCTTTCGGATCGAGCACGATGATCTTCGATTTCGGCTTATGCGTCTTGAAGTAACTGGCGATCATGCTGATGCGCTCGCCCGGCCCCGGCGGACAGCGGAAGGGATTGCCGGGCGGGGAGATCAGGAAGACGCCGCCATCCTTCATTTCCGTGAGTTGCTTCCGCAGCAGGACGGTCTGCGTGCCGGCCTTCCAGGCATGCGGCACATGTTCCGCCGCTTCGAAAGTTGACCCTTCGATCTCGCCCCAGCGGAAGTCGATGCCCGGGGAAACGACAAGCCGGTCGTATTTCAGCAGTTCCCCGTTCGGGAGATTGACCCATTTCCGGTCGGTATTGATGCTTTCCGCGGCGGCCCGGACCACCTTGACGCCGATCTTCTCGAGCCCGTC
>JAVKCR010000134.1:0-1364 GCA_040222645.1 Rhodospirillales bacterium | reverse complement strand
CGGTCGCCATCTCGCGCTGGTGGATGACGCAGAACTCGGGCTTGTTCTTCGCCAGTTCGATCGCCTTGTCGAGCAGCGGCTTGTATTCGACGATCCGACCCGGTTCGATGCCGCAGGAAGACGAAATGATCGCCTTCGGCGCACAATCGTCGAGACGCACGGCAAGCTCGTTGGAGGCGAACCCGCCGAACACCACCGAATGGACTGCCCCCAGCCGCGCGCAGGCCAGGATGGCGATGACCGCTTCCGGCACCATCGGCATGTAGATGATGACCCGGTCGCCCTTGGCCACGCCGCGCGCCGCCAGCGCACCGGAGAACTTCGAAACCCGGTCGAGCAGATCGCGGTAGGTGAAGGTGGTGACCGTGCCTGTGACCGGGCTGTCGTAGATCAGCGCCGCCTGCTCCGCCCGGCCGCCGGCGACATGCCGGTCGAGAGCGTTATAGCAGGTGTTGAGTTCCGCGCCCGCGAACCAGCGGTAGATCGGCGCCGCCGAGGAATCGAGGACCTTGTCCCACTTGCGGTCCCAGTCGAGACCGCCGGCAACCTCGCCCCAGAAGCCTTCCGGGTCCTCTATCGAGCGGCGGTGAAGGGCGTCGAACTCTCCGGACATTGCAGTCTCCCAGATTGAAATTCAGTTGACCTTTGCGGCTTTCCGATCCTGTTTTAGCGGATCGGCGAAGCAGGTGAAATCGCCGATTCCCGCGCTCTACGCATTGATATAGGTCATGCGCGGCAAACCCGTCCGGCCACGGATGCCATGTTCGGAACCGGTCAGTAATCGGCACCCCATTTCTTGTCGAATTCCCAGACCTGCTCGAAACCGATCATGCGGCTGAAGGCTTCGAAATTCTCCAGAGGCACGTCGATCTTGTCCGTGGAGCCTTCCTTCCTCAATGTCGAGTATGCCGCCTTGAGAACAGCCCCGGCCGCAAGGAAACCGGTAGCCGGGAAAATCGCGATGCTGTAGCCGATCTCTTCCAGAACGGCTTTCGACGGAACCGGCGTACGCCCGCCCTCGACCATGTTCGCCAGCGTCGGCAGGTCGAAGGAGGCGCAGATCTTGCGCATTTCCTCTTCCGATTCCGGGGATTCGACGAACAGGATATCGGCGCCGGCCCTGGCGAAGGCGTCGGCACGACGCAACGCCTCGTCAAGCCCGTGGCCGGTGCGGGCATCGGTACGGGCAACGATCAGGAAATCGGAAGAATCGCGCGTGTCAGCGGCGACCCTGATCTTCTGCACCATGTCGTCCAGCGGGATCACCCGGCGGCCCTTGGTATGGCCGCACTTCTTCGGGAATTCCTGGTCTTCGAGCTGGATGCCGGCGGCGCCTGCCTTCTCGTAGCCGCGCACGGTATGGG
>JAVKCR010000133.1:0-4598 GCA_040222645.1 Rhodospirillales bacterium | reverse complement strand
GCGTGGTGATGTTCGCCGCCAGCATCGAGCTGATCGATTGCGGGATCAGGTAGAGGGTGATGGCGTAGGAGAACACCTTGGCGCCGGCGACGATCAGCAGCACCATCACCGTGGTGCGCAGCGATTCCTCGACGCTTTGCTTCAGCTTCGGCCAGTCCATGCGGCCCATCGCGTAGGTGATGACCAGCGCCAGCACGAAGCCGAGCCCGGCGCTTTCCGACGGCGTCGCGATGCCGGCATAGATCGAGCCGACGATGCCGAAGGCCAGCAGCACCACCGGCAGGGCGAGCAGCGTCGCCCGGCGGCGTTCGGACCAGCTGGCTTTCGGCATCGGCTCGTAGGCCTTCGAGAACCGGGCATAGATGATGCCGTAGATGATGAAGGCGCCGGCCAGGAACAGGCCCGGGCCGATGCCGGCGAGGAACAGGGTCGGGATCGAGCTTTCCGTCACCACGCCGTAGATGATCAGCGGGATCGAGGGCGGGATGAGGATGCCGAGGGTACCGCCCGCCGCCAGCATGCCGAGCACGAAGGACCGGCGGTAGCCGCGCGAGGTCATTTCCGGGATCGCGACCGTGCCGATGGTCGCCGCGGTCGCCACCGACGAGCCCGAAATCGCCGAGAACAGGGTGCAGGACATGATCGTCGCGACGCCGAGCCCGCCCGGCCAGTGGCCGACCCAGCTCTGCACCGCGCCGTAGAGGTCGCGGCCGACGCCGCCGCGCAGCAGCACGTTCGACATCAGCAGGAACATCGGGATGGCGAGCAGCTCGAAGCTGTCCATCGAGCCGTGCAGGCGCTGCGGCACCGCCACCAGCGGCAGGCCCTTGAGCGCGAGCAGGATGACGCCGAGCCCGCCGAGCGCGAAGGCGACCGGGGTGCGCAGCAGCAGCAGCGCCACAAGCGCCGCGAGAATCAGGAAGGTTTCCATCAGTGCTTGCCGTCCAGCACGTCGTCTTCCGGGATCGCCTCGGTCCAGATGCGGACAAGCTGGACGAAGCCCTGCAGCACCAGCAGCACGCAGCCGACCCAGACCGGCGCATGGGTGAACCATATCGGCGGCGCGAGGAAGCTGTCGGTGGTATGGCCGGCCAGCGTGTCCTTCAGCCAGATCTGGAAGCCGTACCAGATGGTGACGCCGGCGAAGAGGAAGATCACGAGGATGGCGAAGGATTCGGCGAGCCGGCGCCAGACGGAATCCGGATTGCGCAGGATCAGGTCGATGACCACCATCTGCCGGTGCTTCAGCGCGTAGGCCGCCGCCAGGTAGACGATCCAGATCTGCAGGATACGGCTGATCTCGTCGACCCAGATGGTTGGCGAGGTGAAGACGTAGCGCATCACCACCTCGTAGGTGATGAAGAAGCCGATGGCGAACATCACCCAGGCGCTGAGCTTTCCGGTGAATTCCGAAATGTTGTCGATCAGGCGCATGAACATCCGGCTAGCCTATCGCCCGCAGGAAACGAGGATGCAGCTTCCGCCGGGCAGGCTAACCAGCCGCGCCCGGCGGAATGCGAACATCGATTAGTTGGCGGCCTTGACGGCAGCCACCGCCGCGGCGCCGGCATCGCCGGCCTCCTTGACGAAACGGTCGACGACACCGGCCGTCGCCGCAACCCACTCGGCGCGCTGCGCGTCGTTCAGCTCGACCACCGTCATCAGCGACTTCATCTCCTCGACGATCTCGGCCTCTTCCTTGAAGATCTCGTCACGGAGGTTCTGTTCGACCTCGCGGGCGGCCTCGTCGATGATGGCCTTGTTCTTGTCGGAAAGCCCGTTGTAGAAGTCGGCGTTCATCACCGCGACGAACTCGATGACGCTGTCATAGGTCAGCGTCATGTGGTCCATCACTTCATGCAGCTTGCGCGACTTCACCGCCGATGCGCCGGTCATGCCGACATCGACCGCGCCCTGCTGGTAGGCGAGGAACTGCTTGGAACCGGACATCAGCGTCGGCGCCCCGCCGAGGGCCTCGACGGTCCAGCCCTGCATCTTGCCGTAGGTGCGGACCTTCTTGTTCTTGAGGTCCGCCGGCTTCACGATCGCCGAGCCGTTGTGCAGGTAGATGTTCCGGCCGAACGCCTGCCACCAGAGGATGCGGTTGTTGGTTTCCTTCAGCACCGCGCTGTCGAGCGTCTGGCGCAGCGCGGAACCCGGCTTCAGCGCCGCGCGGGTGTTGGCTTCCGAGGAGAAGATGAACGGAATGGCGACGACGTCGACCGCCGGCACCGCGCCGGAATAGCGGGCGAGCGAGGCCGAGCCGGCCTCGACGGCGCCGGTGCCGACGGCGCCAGGCACTTCGTTGTCCTTGAAAAGCTGGGCGGACGGGAAGAGCTGGATCTTCAACTCGCCGCCGGATTTCTCCTCGACGATTTTCGCGAAGTCTTTCCAGTTCCGGCCGAGCGAATGAGTTTCGGGGAGCTGCAGCGTCACGCGGATGGTGGTTTCGGCCTGAACGGCGAATGACGAGAGAGCGAGAGCGGCGGCCGACACGGCGCCGATTGTCCAAAGCTTCATTGTTTCCTCCTGAGGAACTGTCCGGTTTATGGCCCGCCCTGTCCTGCTTCTCGGTCCGGCAGATTTGCGAAGGCGGGGAAAAGGCAATATTACCCTCGGCAATCAATGACAAGTCATTGTTCCGAGGCCGATACATTCCTGGCGATGCAACCGGCCGGCACGATCGCCGCCCGAACCACAGCGGATACCCGATGACCGGTTCAGATACCATTTCGCGGAGAGAGATCCGCAAGGCCGAA
Organism: Rhodospirillales bacterium; assembly: GCA_040222645.1. GTDB lineage: Bacteria > Pseudomonadota > Alphaproteobacteria > Rhodospirillales > HT1-32 > HT1-32. The sequence continues at coordinate 1,839 of JAVKCR010000133.1, read as the reverse complement.
CTCGGATACCTGCTCGCGCGCCTGGCGCCCGGCTCGCGCGTGCTGGAGATCGGCGCCGGCAGCGGCTACCAGGCCGCCCTGATCGCCGCGCAAGGCCACGCGGTCGACGCGGTGGACGTGCAGGTCTGGGACGAGCGCCAGTTCGACGTCATCCGCTATGACGGCGCCAGCCTGCCGTTCGAGGACGCGCGTTTCGACGCCGTCTTCTCCTCCAACGTGCTCGAACATGTGGTGCCGCTGGACGAGTTGGAGGCGGAGATCCGCCGCGTCCTGAAGCCGGACGGTTTCGCGCTTCACGTCATCCCCTCGCACTGGTGGCGGCTCTGGAACAGCCTGACCTGGTACCCGGCGCTGCCGAAGACCATCCGCAGCGCGCTGGCCCATGTCCGGGCCGAACGAACGGCCGCGACGCCGGCCTCACCGCTACCGGGCGCGGAGCGGAAGCCGGCCGCGCCGGCGCCCCGTCCGGGATGGCGGCGCTACCTGAAATGGATCGGCACCCTGCTGGCCAGTCCGCGTCACGGCGAGCGCGGCAACCGCTTCACCGAGTTCTGCCATTTCCACCCGGCCTGGTGGCGCCGGCATTTCCGGGAAGCCGGCTTCGAGCTCGCGGAATGCCGCCCGGCGGGCATCTACTACTCCGGCAATTACCTCCTCGGCCCCCGCCTCCCGCTCGCCGCCCGCCAGCGCCTCTCGCACCTGCTCGGCTCCAGCACCTGGGTCTACGTGCTCAGGAAGCGGGACTGACGTTTCCTCACCCCCGCTCGACGCGGCAATGGTAGCAGCCGGTCAGGGCCGAGCGGACATGCAGGTAGGCGGTGGCGGGGTCGGCCAGCAGGCGGGCGATGGCGGCTTCCGCACCGGCGCCGTCCACCAGTTCGTGATGGCCGTAGCGGATGCGGTCTCCTTCGTCGTAGGCCCGGATGACGACGCGGCGGCGGCGGATCACCCCCGGCAGTTCCGATGTCCGGGAATAGGCCTCGCAACCGTCCGGGCAGACGAAGATGGGACCGACCTCGGAATAGGGCGCGTCCCGGTCGAACGGCCGGTGCGCGACCAGCAGCGCCGCCTTTCCTTCCGGCAGGTCGGTCAGGCAATGCCGGCAGGGATAGCCGCCGTCGGAGTGCATGATGTCGCCCCGGTTGCCGTAATAGTCTCCGCCGCCAGTGCGGTATCTCTCGGCATCCCCGCTGGCCAGCGGCACGATCCTGTATCCATCCATAAGCTTCCCGGCCCCTCCGGGCCGCCTCCTCAAGGTTGATCTCGTGACCGGAAGCTAGGCCGACGGAACCGGCGCCGATATCCGCGGGTTGCGGGGCAATTCTGGACCGCGCGCATCGCGGTTGCCGCCGCCCCGGCGACGCGGCATGGTGCGGCGATGGTGTACCGGTACGAACGGATGACGCAGGAAGACATCGTGGCGCTGGCGGCGTCGGCCCCGGTGGTCGCCGTGCTGCCGGTCGGCGCCATCGAGAACCACGGCCCGCACCTGCCGGTCGGCACGGATGCGATCATCGCGGGCGAGTTCGCCCTGCGTGCCGCGAACCTCTCTGAAAGCGTGGCGCTGCTGCTGCCGACCCTGTCGGTCGGGGTTTCCCATGAGCATGTCGCCGACGGCAGGTCGCCGCAGGCAACGCTGTCGATCGATGCCGGGACGCAGGTCGCGGAGATCACCTCGATCGCGGAAGGGATCGCCCGGGCGGGGATTGACCGGCTGCTGTTCGTCAACGGCCATGGCGGCAACGTCTCCGCGCTGAACATCGCCGCCCTCGATATCCGCCGGAAACACGGCCTCCTCTGCGCCAACGCCCACTGGCTGGATTTCGGCCTGCCCGAGGG
>JAVKCR010000132.1:0-1959 GCA_040222645.1 Rhodospirillales bacterium | reverse complement strand
TTGCGCAATGCGCGCAACGATGCGGCGGGCATCGCGGCGAAGCTCCGGGATCTCGGGTTCGAGACGCTGGTGGAAACCGATGCCGGGCTGCGCGATATCGGTCGCGTGCTCGACCGTTTCGAGCAGAAGCTGGCGAAGGCCGACGTGGGTCTGTTCTTCTATGCCGGTCACGGCATCCAGTCGGATGGCCGGAACTACCTGATCCCGACGGATGCACGGCTGGAGACGGCGACGGACCTGCGGTTCGGCGGCGGGGTGCCGGTCAACGAGATCCTCGGCACCATGAAGCGGGCGGGCACGGCGCTCAACATCGTCATCCTCGATGCCTGCCGGGACAACCCCTTGCCGAGCCGGTCGGGCGGGCGCGGCCTCGCGGTGGAGCCGCCGCCGTCCGGCATGGGGGCGCAGGGCACGGCGATCCTCTATTCGGCGGCGCCGGGCCAGGTGGCGCTGGACGGTACGCCGGGGGGCAACGGCGTGTTCACCGGCGAACTGCTGAAGGTTCTCAACGAGCCCGGCCTGACGGTTGAGCAGGTGTTCAAGCGCACGGCGGCGGAGGTCGCCGCCCGCACCGGCGGCCGCCAGGACCCCTGGATCAACTCGTCGGTGAAGGGCGACTTCTATTTCGCGCCGGCGGCTGCGGCGGTCAGCGGCCCAACGGCGTCTGCCCCGGCGCCGACTGTGGGGGCGGAACTCGACCTGGCGTTCTGGCAGTCGATCCAGAACAGCCGGGATGCGTCGCTGTACGAGGCTTATCTGGCGCAGTTTCCGGAGGGGACGTTCGCGCCGCTGGCGCGGGCGAAGTTAGCGTCGTTGAAGGGCGAGCAGGAGGCACAGTCTCCGAGACCGGCGACGGTCGAGGCTGGGCCAAGGCTCTCCGGTGTCGGCGAGTTGTCGCCTGGCACGATATTCCGTGATTGCGAGAATGCGCAGGTGGCGATGTCAGGCGTAGCGATACCGGGTGGCATGTTCTGCGGCCCGGAGATGGTGGTTATACCATCCGGAAGTTTCATGATGGGCTCTCGTGCAAGAAAGAGAGAGCAACCGGTTCACAATGTGAGCATTGATTACCGTTTCGCCGTGGGCAGGTTCGAGGTAACGCAGGCGCAATGGCGTTCGGTGATGGATACGAACCCGAGCGGGTTCAATGGCGATGACCGTCCGGTGGAGAATGTGTCCTGGGACGATGCGCAGGCATTCATCAGGGCGCTCGGCAGGCGGACGGGTCAGAAGTACCGGCTGCTGACGGAAGCGGAATGGGAGTATGTGGCGCGGGCGACCACGATATCGGAATATTTCTGGGGCGACGACATCGGGCGAGACAACGCCAATTGCGCCGGCTGCGGAAGCAGCCTGGACAAGAGAGGGACGACGCCCGCAGGCAGTTTCAGCGGCAACCGCTTCGGCATTCACGACATGCACGGCAATGTGTGGGAATGGGTCGAGGATTGCTGGAATGATGGTTACTCCGGGGCGCCCTCCGACGGCAGCGCGAACCTGAACGGAGACTGCCGTCTGCGTGTCCTGCGTGGCGGTTCCTGGCTCGACAAACCGGCCTATCTCCGCTCCGCGCTCCGCTTCAGACGGAGCCCGGACATCCGGGTCGACAATTTCGGGTTCCGGATCGCCAGGACCCTCTAGGCGCTTCGCTCTCATCCAGCGGATGTTGCCGGCATGCCTCCCTGGCCGGATACATCCAGGCATGCAGCCAGGCGTCGAATCCGGTTCGCAGCTCGATCGCCGCGCCGCGCCTGCCGATTGAAAAACCACGCTCTCCCGTGCATTCTGCGGTGAGGGAAGGGGTAGCGAAACAGGGAGGGTTCCGATGCGTATGATCTGTGCAGTGCTGATCTGTCTGCTGCTTGGGCTGTCGGCGTTTCCGGCGCAGGCGTCGAAGCGGGTGGCGCTGGTGATCGGCAACGACAGCTACGCGACGCTGCCGGCGCTGCGCAATGCCGG
>JAVKCR010000131.1:0-3055 GCA_040222645.1 Rhodospirillales bacterium | reverse complement strand
ATCGTGATCGCCGCCATGATCAGGGACGCGCCGATGACGATGATCGCCAGCCGCGGTTCCATGATGATCACGATCGGTGTGAAGATGATGATGTTCACCGTGTTCATGATGATCCGCATGCCACCGCTTGAAACGGTGCCGAGAATCTTCTCGTTCTCGGCGAAGCGGGCGATGATCTCGCCGGTATCCCACTTCTTCAGGGTCTGCAGCGGCAGGGAGAGGACATGGCCGAAGAAGCGGACGAACAGGGTGCCGGTCAGCCGCCGCATCAGATGCATGGTGAGGAATTCGCGGATGATGCCGGTGATCATGGCGACGGTGGTGGCGCCGAGAATGACGGCCAGCAGGATCATCAGCAGGTTCCAGTCGCCGACAACCAGCACGTCGTCGATCAGGATCTTGGTGAAGAACGGCGGCATCATGGCTATTGCGGCCAGCAGCAGGGACACCAGCGTGATGCGGGCGACCAGCGGCAGGAACGGCTTCAGCAGAGGCAGGAACTGCTTGTAGAGCTTGACGACATTGCCGCCGACGGAACCGAAGTCGGGGACATAGGAGATCACCAGGATGTTGCCGTCCCAGGCTTCGACGAAACTCTCCAGCGTCACCCGGCTGATACCGTGTACCGGATCGGCGATCAGGGCCTCGCCCGACCGGATCTCGTAGAGGACGGCCAGTCCGCCATCCACGTTCTGCACGATGGCCGGCAGCGTTACCGCCGGAAGCTCGGCGGCGTCGATCAACATCAGCCGACTGAGATAGCCCGCACTCTCGGCCTTGCGGCTGAGCGAGTACATGTCGTCGGCGGCGTCATGGGCAAGCTGGGATTCTTCAAGCTCGGCGGAATCGAACGGCCGGCGGAAGAAGGCCGCGACCATGGCCAGACAGGCGATGCCCGCCAGCACGGGCTTGTCGGTTTTCGCATGCCAGGCCTTGATGCGGAAAGGCCAGACACCGGCACTGAAGCTTTCGAGGTGGATATGCTCGACGATATCGGGCGCATCGGCGCCGGTTTCGGCCGCCGGCACCGATACCAGCGTCTTCTGCTGGCGGAGGTGCCGCGACGCCTGGTCCGCGAGCAACTCCTGCACCGTGCTTTCCGAGCCCAGCGAATTCTCGAAGTCCTGCCGGTTCAGCGACAGGATGCGTGTCGGGCCGTCGGCAACGGCGCCGGCGGAGCGCGGTTCGTCATAGACCAGCGCCATCTCGCCGAGGAAGGAACCGCTTTCCTTGTAGCCGAGCAGCTTGTTGCCGGCGGTTTGCTTGATGATCCTGAGGCGGCCTTCGCGGACGAAGAATATTGCGTCGCCCGGGTCGCCCTCGTTGAACAGGGTTTCGCCGTCGGCGAGGTGAGTGGTGACGATGCATTCGGCCAGTTTTCTGACAGCAGGCGGTTTCAGGCCGGCCAGCAGGTTCTGGGTTTTCAGGAAGTTGAATTCCTCGTTGCGGGCCGCCGCCTCCTCGATCCGCGCGCGCATCTCGGGATGGCGCTCCATGGCCTGGCGGAAGGCATCGTCGGACAGCCTGAGGATTGTGGTGCTGCCGGTGGCGCGGATCGTGGCGGAGGATTCCCCGCCATGCAGCATCGATCGCTCTCCGAATCCGTCACCTTTCTTCAGGACGGCCAGCGTGATCGGCTTGCCGTCTTCCCCGTCTCTGACGACCCGGACCTTTCCGGTCTGGATCAGGCAGAATCCGCCGCCCGCTTCGCCAGCCCGGCGGATCACCTCTCCCAAGGCGAAGCTTTCGACGACTGCGCCTTCAAGCAGTTCGTCGAGGACGTCTTCCGGCAAGGTCGCAAAGAAGGGATGCGCTCCGAGCAGGCTACGCGTTTCCGCGCTCATGGTTGATGACCGGTCATCACGCTGCCGTCAGGGCGGGTCGGCGGCATATCTGCGCGCCATACCCGCCCCGGGGCAATCATCTATTCGTCGTCATCATCCACCGCATCGTCTTCGACAATGCCGAGAAGGGGATGTTCGACCTTCACCGATCCGGCGATTTCCTCGATCTTTGCCTCGAAGAGTTCGTCCCGGATCGATTCAAGAACCACCGTAAGTTCCGGGCGGATGATATTGCGCACCATGTAGATGGTGTAACCGTCATCTTCCTTGATCGGACCGATCAGATCGCCCGGGCTCGCGGCAAAAACGGCGGCCTCGACCTCGCCACTGACCGTTTCGCGGGTCACTTCGCCGACGAACCCGCCCTGGCGGAAGGTGTCGCCGTCGATCGAGTGCTCGACCGCAAGCGCCTGGAAGCTTTCCTCCCCTTCCTCGAGCTGCGAATACAGTTCATCGGCGGTGTCGGAATCTTCCACCGTGATCGAATAGAGTTCGGCCACGTCATAGGCGTCCTTGTTGATGGCGAAATAGTCCGCGACCTCGGCATCCGTGATCCCGGCACGGAGCTTGTTTCGGATCACCCCGATCTCGAAGACGTTCTGCAGGGTCTGCAGACCGATGTTGTTCTCAGACATCCAGTTGTTGAATGATTCCGCCGTCTCCAGACCGAGCTCGTAGCGGTATTCGTTGAAGAATGACTGGAGTTCCCCGGCATCGACCGAGATGCCGTTCTTCCGGGCATGCTGGACAACCGCGGCATTCTTGGCGGTCAGCTCGGTAAAGGAGGTGTCCCCCAGAACCATTTGCCACTGCAATGCGGTTTTGATGTCGATTTCGGCGCCGTCTACGACAATGAAAGGTGTCATCCTGTTCCCTGAAAGTATTATTGATGGAAGTCTTTTCCCCGCAGAACAAGTTACGGTCGGGACGTCTGACCGTAATCCCATCACCCGGACCTTTATGGACGACGGGATCGAGACTGTATAGGTGAAATCACAATTTTCCCCAGAAAGCGGCGCGCAAAATAACTACTCAGAATTGTGCTGCTGAACAATTCGATCATTGCGGACTGTGACAGCCCCCCCAGGCGGTCTCCGATGCGGGTCCGATTATTCGGGCAGAAGGACGACCGAACGCCTGACCAGCATCTCCATCCGCTCGGAAAGGATTTCGAGGCGAATGAGCGGTTCAACCTCTTCAAGCGCCGGTTT
>JAVKCR010000130.1:0-6598 GCA_040222645.1 Rhodospirillales bacterium | reverse complement strand
CATAGACAGCGACATTGGCCGCATTCGCCGGCAGGGAGGATTCGATATCGGCCTTCACCGTGAAATAACTGGCGACTTCCGGATCGAGCGAGAGGACGGCGTAGTACCAGCGCGGCGCGCCGACCAGCACCACCTTGACGTCGAGCGGCACCGGCTTCGGCTTCGGCGCCCCGGTCAGCGGCATCGCGCCGGCGCGGTGCATCTCCTCGATGCGAATCTCGCCGTCACGCACCGCACCCTTGATATATTCCCAGACACCCGGCGCCGAGGCGACCGCGTCGGCGCGGAGCACGAGGACGCCGCCATTGGCGCGATGGAGCGCTCCGGAACGGATCATGGTGAAATCGGTCGCCAGCACCCCGTTCTCGAGCCGGTATTCCATCGAGCCGAACAGGTTCTCGTAGGTCGGCCGCGCCTCGACCACCACCGGCGGATTGCGCTGGTCGGCATTATCGGTAACCAGGTTGACCGCGTAGCGATGTTCCGGATTGCGGTCCGGCGCCTCCGACGGGGCGAGAAACAGCGGGAAGTTGTCGAGAATGTCCTCGCGCAGTTCGACCAGCCAGCGCGCAAGCCCGCCGAGCCCGGCGAATTGCTGCGCCAGCAGGTCGATCTTGGGCGCGATGGCTGCCGCCACCACCTGGCGCTGGGCGCCGATCGCGCTTTCACGCAGCCGCTGCTGTTCTTCCATGACATGGCGGTTGATGTCGAACAGCCGGCTCTCGATCGGCGCCATCGCCTCGGCGAAGGCGGTGCGTTCCGCGGCGGTCATTTCCTCCGGCTTGCGGGGCTGACCATCCGCGTCGAGTGGAGTCGCCACCGGGCCCTCGGGGGTCATCCGCAGGTCGATGTTGCGGCTGCGGGCCAGTTCGCGGACCTCCTCGATCTCCTTGTTGAGATCGGCGTTGAACCTGAGACCGGCCTCGCGCATCGCCTCGGCCTGGCCCGGGTCCTTCAGCGCCGCGGGAACCAGCTGGCGGAGATCGGCGACCAGTGCCTGCATGCGGTCGCGCAACTGCCGACCGGCGCCGGCCGGCAGGCGGTAGGGCTTCGGCTTGTGGGCGCGGCGGAAATTGTTGAGATAGACCCAGTCGGCCGGCCGGCCGCCGCGCGCCGCCGCCCATTCCTCGAGATGCGCGCGGGTTGCCGTCATCCGGCCCGCGCGGTCGTCACCGACCACGAAGATGTTGAAGCCCGGATCGTTCGCCTCAAGTCCGAAATTCAGCGCCTCGCGCGCCCGCTCGTGAGAGCTGAGGTCAAAAGCCGTAACGGCCCGTACCGGCTTTTTCGGCAACCGGAATTCCGGCAGTCCCGCGCGCTTCGCCGGGATCTTCCTGGCAGCCATCGCATCCTCCCTAGGCTGATGGGAGCCTACCCGGATTCCGCGGAAAGCCACAAGGTGGAGATCACCCCGCGGCGGCCAGCCTGCGGACGACGCTCACCGGGTTCTTCTCGATCTTCATGATACGCCCGATCACCGCGTCGAGCGGCTCCACCTGGACCAGCATCGCCGTCGCATGGGCATGCAGCAGGCGGCTGCCGTCGACCATGATGCCGCAATGGCCGCGCCAGAACACCAGGTCACCGCGGCGGAGCTTGCCCTGCCAGTCCTTGAGCTCGCTGCCGACGGACGCCGCCAGCATGTCGGAATCGCGCGGCGCCTCGATACCGGCACGCATCAGGGCAAGCTGGATCAGGCCGGAACAATCGAGCCCCGTGCCGTCCCGCGCGCCCCAGAGATAGGGAGTCTCGAGAAAGCGCTCCGCCACCGAGACGAAGTCAGCGGGATGGTCGCCCTTCGCGGCAAGATGCGAGGAGAAAATCCAGCCGCCATCCTCGGAGCCCCGCATCTCGATCCGGCTGAACCTGTCCTCCGTGCCGAGAACGCGCACGCCCGAGCACATGCCGAGGAAACCGAAGGTCGGGCTCTTCAGGTCCGGTTCGAGATAGACATAGGTGCGCGGTACGGCGACCTCGTGCGAGGTCGCGATGATCGAGGGCGCGAGCCCGGCCGCATCGACATAGCCGACATAGCCGTCGCGCTCGCTCTGGCACCAGGCCCAGCCATCGTCTTCCTCGAACACCTTCACGATTTCGCCGAACAGGTACTGGGTCAGCATGCCGCTGTCGATGTCCGGCTCGGGATGGACCGCGAGCACCTGGGAAGCCTGCCGGCGCTTGCCCTTCACGAAGCGCGCCGAGGCGACCTTGCCCTTGAGGCGTTCATCCGCGAGATCGTCGCGCCAGGCATTCAGCCTGCGATCAGGGTCAGCCATCGCCCTTCTCCTCGATATAGGGGTTCTTCTGCCGGCGCATCAGCAGCCTGAGCTGCACACCGTCCAGCTTGAAACGGTCGCGCAGGCCGTTGGCCAGGTAGCGCAGGTAGCTTTCCGGCAGATCCTCCGGCCGGTTGATGAACAGGATGAAAGTCGGCGGCCGGCTTTTCGCCTGGGTGACGTACTTGATCTTGACGGCGCGGCCGGCAGCCAGCGGCGGCGGATGGCCTTCCAGCATCGCGTCCAGCCAGCGGTTGAGCTGACCGGTCGAGACCCGGGCGTCCCAGATGTCGTAGATGTCGAAGATGGCCTGCGGCAGATCTTTGAGACCGCGGCCGGTAAGCGCCGACAGGGTGACGATCGGCACGCCGCGCACCTGCGGCAGCGAGGTCTGCAGCCGGTCGGTCAATTGCCGCATGGCGGCCGACCGGTCCTCGACAGCGTCCCACTTGTTGACCACGACGATCAGCGCCCTGCCCTCATCGATGACATGGCGGGCGATGGTCAGGTCCTGCTTCTCCATCATCTGGGTGGCGTCGAGCACCAGCAGCACCACTTGCGCCAGGCGGATGGCGCGGAAGCTCGATTCCACCGACAGGCTCTCGACCCGGTCGACGACCCGCGCCTTGCGCCGCAGCCCGGCGGTGTCGACGAGGCGGAGTTCGCGGCCCTGCCAGGTCCATTCGCTGGCGATCGCGTCGCGGGTCACGCCGGCTTCCGGCCCCGTCAGCATCCGGTCCTCGCCGAGCAGCGCGTTGACCAGCGTCGACTTGCCGACATTCGGCCGCCCGACGATGGCGAGGCGAAGCGGCCCGGTCTCCTCCTCCGGATCGATCTCGCTGTCGTCGAGCACCAGGCCGGAAGCGCGGGCCTCGGTTTCCACGACAGCGTCACGGTGCGGCAGAAGCGCCTCGTACAGGTCATCGATGCCGATGCCATGTTCGGCGGACATCGGCACCGGCTGCCCGAGACCGAGCTGCCAGGCATCCGCGATACCCGCCGTGGCGGCCGAGCTCTCGGCCTTGTTCACCACCAGGATGATGTTGGCGGAGAGCTTGCGCAGCCAGCTCGCGAAATGCCGGTCCATCGGCGTCAGGCCTGACCGGCCGTCGACCACGAACAGCACGACATCGGCCTCGCGGACGGCGCGTTCCGTCTGCTGCTTCATGCGGGTTTCAAGCGCGTCCTCTTCCGCCTCCTCGAGGCCGGCGGTATCGAACAGGTTGAACTTGAGGTCGGCGATCCGGCCTTCGCCTTCGCGGCGATCACGGGTCACCCCCGGCTGGTCGTCGACGATGGCGAGACGCTTGCCGGCGAGCCGGTTGAACAGGGTCGATTTGCCGACATTGGGTCGGCCGACGATTGCGACGGTAAACGGCATGGGCTTGCGCCCTCCAGCTAGCGGTACGACACCAGCTCCGCGTCGTCCGACAGGAAATATATGGCTCCGTCGGCGACGACCGGAGGCAGCGACACCGCGTCAGGCATCCGCTGGCGGCCGAGCAGCTTGCCCGTATAGGGCGATACGGCGAGTGCCTCGCCGTCCGTGCCGCCGACGAGCAGCCGGTCTCCGGCGAGAACCGGACCTGTCCACAGGATACGGCCTTCCCGGTCTTCCGGATCTTCCCAGACCGGCAGGAGGGTCACCCACTTGACCCGGCCGTCGCGGGCGGTCAGGCAGAGCAGCTCGTTGTCGACGGTGAGCAGGTAGATGAACTCGCCGGAGACCCATGGCGTCTGGGCGCTGACGAACTCGGCCTGCCAGAAGCGGCGGCCACTGCGCAGGTCGATGGAAGCGACGACGCCGCCATGGCCGGCGGCATAGACGCGGCCCCTGTCGATCACCGGCAGACCCCGGATGTCGGCGAGGTTCGCGATCGATTCCGTGCGGCGCACGGCCTTCAGGGAATCGTTCCAGACAACGCTGCCGGTATCGACGCGGAAGGCGAAGAGGTCACCCGACGTGAAGGCGGCAACGACGATGCCGTCATCCACCGCCGGCGCCGCGGCGCCGAGCAGGCTGGTCGCCTGCGGATTGCCCGTGTAGCTCCACAATATGGCGCCGGTATCCGCATTCAGGGTGAAGAGTTCGTTCTCCACGGTGACGGCGAACACCCGGCCGCCGCGCACCGCCGGCGCCGCACGCATCGGGTTCAGCGTCGACGCGCGCCAGATCTCGGTGCCGGTCTTCGCATCGAAGGCCAGCACATGGGCAAACCCGGTGGTGACGAACAGCTTGCCGTCCTCGACGGCGAGACCGCCGCCGAACAGGCCGTCATCCTCGTCGTCCGGAAACAGTTCGCCGATCTCGACTTCCCACAGCACCTTGCCGTTTGCAGCGGAAATCGCACGGATTTCGGATTCGGCATCCATCACGTAGACGATGCCGTCGGCAACGACCGGCGAGACCAGCAGCTTGGCCTTGTTGCTGGACCCGGTCCCGATATCCCTGTCCCAGGCTTTCTTCGGCGACGCGGCAATCTCGAGATGATGCATGGCATGGTTGGATTCGCCACCGGCCTGCGGCCAGTCCGCATTCCGCCAGGGTCGCGGCAGGGAAACCTCAAGGCTCGCCAGGTCCGGGTCCGAGACGACCTTGCGTTCATGCAGCAGCACCGAAATGCGATCGCCCGGCAGCGGCGGGCCATCGGTTTCACCGAACCAGGTGTCGCAGCCGGCAAGCGGCAGCAGGGCGGCGACTATGACAAGGGCGCGGCGCATATCCCGGGTCACCCGCCGAGCGCCGAAATCATCTGGGTGGCGCGGCGGCGGATATTGGCCGGGGCGTCCGCCTCGTCGGCAATCCGCTTGTAGGCGGCAAGTGCGGCCGAATCGTTACCGGCGCCCTGCGCCGAAAGCGCTTCGACCTCCCAGGCCAGGTAACGCCAGACCGGGTCGTCCGACAGCGGCTTGAGACGGGCGACGATACCGTCGTGCCCCTCCAGCCCGACCGCGGCGAGCGCGCCGTAAAGACGCGCGATCTTGGCGATCGATTCGTCGGTGCCGCTATCCGCCGCCAGGCTGTCATAGGACGCGACCGCGGACTTGCGGTCGCCGGCTTTCGCCTGGGCGGCAGCCGATGCCAGCCTGCCGAGGTCCTTGTAGCCGGCCGCGGCATCGCCGGTGAAACTCTCGAGAATCTGCCCCGCCTCGGCCGGGTTGCCGGCATTGAGCCGGTCCAGCGCCGACTGGAAGGTGGTGCTGTTCCGGTCAAGCTGCTGGGCCTGGTAGTACTTCCAGTACTCGTTGCCACCGACCGCGGCGACAACGGCGACGCAGGCAACAATCACGTATTTGCCGTAAGCCTTCCAGAGTCGTTCGAGCCGCTCCTGACGGAGGTCTTCGTCGACTTCTCTTATGAGGGCGTTCTGTTCGGCTTCATCTGCCATTACGGCACTCCGGACCTTTGTGACGGGCGCGGTAAAATAGTTGAGCGTTCCTACCTTGGCAAACGGTCCGGCACGGATTTCAGGCGGCGCGCCATTTGATCGAGCAGCCGATCGAGGCGACCTGCTCGCGCGGACCGTCGCCGGTCCCGGCAATCTGCCGCATCGCCTCGTACAGTTCCCGCCGCGCGCCGGGGACCGCGTTGCGCCCGGATTCGTCCAGCCGTCCGCGATATTGCAGTTCGAGCCCGGCGTTGAATCCGTAGAATTCCGGGGTGCAGACGGCGTCGTAGGCGCGAGCGACAGACTGGCTCGCGTCAATCACGTAGGGGAAGGTAAAGCCGTTTTCCACGGCAAATGCCTGCATCCTGTCGAAGGAATCCGCCGGGTAGGCATCGGTATCGTTCGACATCACAGCGATCGACCCGATCCCGAGACCGGCGAGATCGGTGCAGTCGCGGACGATGCGGTCGATCACGCTGCGGACATAGGGGCAATGGTTGCAGATGAACATGACAAGCAGCCCCTTCGGCCCGCGCGCCGTCGCCGGTCCGTGCATGCCGCCATCGGTGCCGGGCAGCATGAAATCCACCGCCGGCCATCCGAAATCGCAGATCTGCGGTCCTGTCGCCGCCATGGTGCCCTCTCCCTGTTATCCAACCGGCCTGATCTTGTTAACCGGTTTTTTACCAACGCCGGTCAATGTTACCCTGTCGGACCGGATTGTGCAGGTCCGGTATCGGCGAAACAGGGAACTACAGGCACTCCGATGCAAACAGGCAAGATTGCAGTCGCTTTTGCCGTCATGGCATGGTTGGCCGGTTGCGCGGGGCTTCCGCTGGCCGGAGTCGTGGGCGGTGCCGAGGTCGCATCCGTGGTGAACACGGAAAAAACCCTGACGGACCATGTCGCCTCGAACCTGACCGGTCATGATTG
>JAVKCR010000129.1:0-4538 GCA_040222645.1 Rhodospirillales bacterium | reverse complement strand
CGGTCGCCGCCGAGATCATGCCCGGACGGCCGCCGACGATGGCGATGATCACGGCGATGGAAAAGGAGGCGTAGAGCCCGATCTTCGGATCGACCCCGGCGATGATCGAGAACGCGATGGCCTCCGGGATCAGCGCCAGCGCCACCACGAGACCGGCGAGAATGTCGCCCCGGATATTGCCGAGCCAGTCGCGGCGCAGCTGGCCGAGGGTATCGTGCGATAGGGAAAATCGGGTCAAGAAACGGGCTCCATGGGCGAATGGCGCCCTGATGGCGCGGACAGTCACGAACTGATGCAGGAAACAGGCTGCTTTTCGGAAAGGGCGGAGCGGCACCTTCGATCCGCCGGACGCAGCGCATCGGCACGACCGATGCTGCATCGCAGCAAAGTCTTGTACTGCCCACGGGCCGGGCAGACAAGCGCGGTCCGGCAGGTCCGGTAAATCAGATGGAATGTTCCGGTTCGGAAGGGATAGTGGACCGAAAGATGCTCTAGCCGAGTGGATTCCTGAAGATAAAGAACGCACCCGCCGCAATCAGGCAGAAGCCGACGAAATAGCTGAGCGTGAAACGCTCACCCAGCCAGAACACGGAGAAGGCCGCGAAGACGGTGAGGGTGACGATCTCCTGGATCGTCTTCAGTTCGGCGACCGTGTAGACCTGATGGCCGATGCGGTTGGCCGGCACGGCGAGGCAATATTCGAACAGCGCGATGCCCCAGCTCACGAGGATGACCAGCAGCAGCGGCTTGCCCGGATAGCGCAGATGGCCGTACCAGGCGAAGGTCATGAACAGGTTCGACGCGACCAGCATGACGATCGGCAGGATATAGGGCAGCGCGGGGAATCCGGGCAGGGCTGGCATGGCAAGAACCTCGATCGGGTGATGCACTCACGAAAAACGGCGCCTCCCGAGGGAAGCGCCGTTTCCGTGTCTTCAATGTGGCCTGGCGTCAGTTCGCCATGGCCGCCCGCATGGCGGCGGCGATCTTGCGGCCAGCCTCGTCATCGGCCTCGTCGGCCGCCTTCTGGCGGGCGTCGGCGGCTTCGACGGTCAGGTCGGAGACCGGCATCGCTTCCTCGGCCAGCACCGTGCAGCGCTCCGGGGTGACTTCGGCAAATCCACCGGCGACGAAGATCTTTTCCTTCACCTTGCCGTTCTCGTGGATGTCGATGACGCCCGGGCGGACGGTACCGATCAGCAGCGAATGGCCGGGCAGCACACCGACATCGCCGTCGACGCCGGGGACGACGACCATCTCGACGGCTTCGGACTTCAGCAGCCGTGCCGGTGAGACCAGTTCGAAGTTGAGTGTGTCGGCCATAGAGATCGCTCCTTAGGCGGCTGCCGCCATCTTCTTGGCTTTCTCGATGGCGTCGTCGATGGTGCCGACCATGTAGAACGCCGATTCCGGCAGATCGTCATACTCGCCTTCGACGATGCCCTTGAAGCCGCGAATGGTTTCTTCCAGCGAGACGAGCACGCCCGGGGAGCCGGTGAAGACTTCGGCGACGTGGAACGGCTGCGACAGGAAGCGCTGGATCTTGCGGGCGCGGGCGACGGTCAGCTTGTCTTCTTCCGACAGTTCGTCCATCCCGAGGATCGCGATGATGTCCTGCAGCGACTTGTAGCCCTGCAGCACCTGCTGGACCTTGGTCGCGACCGAGTAATGTTCCTGGCCGATGATCCGCGGGTCGAGCATGCGCGAAGTCGAATCGAGCGGATCCACCGCCGGGTAGATGCCGAGCTCGGCGATCTGGCGGGACAGCACGGTCGTCGCATCCAGGTGGGCGAAGGAGGTGGCGGGCGCCGGGTCGGTCAAGTCATCGGCCGGCACGTAGATGGCCTGCACCGAGGTGATCGAACCCTTCTTCGTCGAGGTGATGCGCTCCTGCAGGGCGCCCATGTCGGTGGCGAGCGTCGGCTGGTAACCCACCGCGGAGGGGATACGGCCGAGCAGCGCGGACACTTCGGAGCCGGCCTGCGTGAAACGGAAGATGTTGTCGACGAAGAACAGCACGTCCTGGCCTTCTTCATCGCGGAAATACTCGGCCAGCGTCAGGCCGGCCAGCGCGACGCGGGCACGGGCCCCCGGCGGCTCGTTCATCTGGCCGTAAACCAAGGCGGCCTTCGACTCGCCGTCCGGAACGATAACGCCGGATTCCATCATTTCGTGGTAAAGGTCGTTCCCTTCACGGGTACGTTCGCCGACGCCGGCAAACACGGAGTAACCGCCGTGGCCCTTCGCGACGTTGTTGATCAGTTCCATGATGAGCACGGTCTTGCCGACGCCCGCACCGCCGAACAGGCCGATCTTGCCGCCCTTGGCGTAGGGGGCGATCAGGTCGACGACCTTGATGCCCGTGGTCAGGATCTCGGTCTCCGTCGACTGTTCGTCGAAGGTCGGGGCCGAACGGTGGATCGGCAGGGTCTTGTCGGACTTGACCGGACCGCGCTCGTCGATCGGCTCGCCGATGACGTTGATGATGCGGCCGAGCGTGCCCGGACCGACCGGCACCTGGATCGGCGCGTCGCTGTCCGTGACTTCCTGGCCGCGGACGAGGCCTTCGGTCGCGTCCATGGCGATGGTGCGGACCATGTTCTCGCCGAGATGCTGGGCCACTTCGAGCACCAGGCGCTTGCCGTCATTGGTGGTCTCAAGGGCGTTCATGATCGCCGGCAGTTCGCCAGTGAACCGCACGTCCACGACCGCGCCCATGACCTGGGTGATGGTGCCAACGTTGTTTTTCGCCATCGTAATTGCTCCGATTGCCGTTCGTTAGAGCGCTTCCGCGCCCGAGATGATTTCGATGAGTTCCTTGGTGATGACCGCCTGCCGGGTACGGTTGTAGGTCATCGTGAGACCGTCGATCATGTCGCCCGCGTTGCGCGTCGCATTGTCCATCGCGGTCATCCGCGCCCCATGTTCCGAGGCGGCGCTTTCGAGCAGCGCCTGGAAGATCTGGGTGCCGATGTTGCGCGGCAGCAGCTCGTCGAGAATTTCCGTCTCGTCGGGCTCGTAGGTGTAGATCGCGCCGTCGGCGGTTTCCGCCGGTTCGTCCGTCTTGCCTTCACTGCCGGAACCGACGAACGGCACCAGCTGCTGGCGGGTCACGATCTGGCTGATCGCCGACTTGAAGCGGTTGAAGATGACGGTGCAGACGTCGAATTCGCCGGCCTCGAACATCGCGATGATCTTATCGGCGACCTCGACGGCCTCGTGATATTCGACCGCACGCTTGCCGATGCCGGTGACAACGCCGACGATCTGGCCGGGGAAACGACGCTTCAGGATGTCGTTGCCCTTGCGCCCGACGCAGAGGATCTTGACGGTCTTGCCCTGGTCCTTCAGCTGGTTGGCCATCCGCGCGGTATCGCGGATGATGGAGCCGTTGAACGCGCCGCAGAGACCGCGGTCGCCGGTGACGGCCACCAGCAGATGGACGGCATCGTCGCCGGTGCCGGCCAGCAGCTTCGGGGCGCCTTCGACGCCATCGAAGGACTTGGCGAGGGAACCCAGCATACGCTCCATCCGCACGGCATAGGGCCGGGCGGCTTCGGCGCCTTCCTGGGCGCGGCGGAGTTTCGCCGCCGCCACCATCTTCATGGCCGAGGTGATCTTCTGCGTCGATTTGACGCTGTTGATCCGCGCTCGTAGGTCTTTCAGGTTAGCCATCAGTCAGGCCTTACGCTTCCGTTCCGGATCAGGCGAACTTCTTGGAGAAATCGTCCAGGAAGGCTTTCAGCTTGCCATCGATATCGTCGGTGAGCTGCTTTTCCTTGCGGATCGCCTCGAGGATATCGCTTCCCTTGGCGCGCAGTTCGTCGAGATACTGCTGTTCGAACCGGTTGATGTCCGAGACAGCGACCTTGTCGAGGTAGCCCTTCACGCCGGCATAGATGGCGCAGACCTGCTCTTCGACGGGCAGCGGGGTGTACTGCGGCTGCTTCAGCAGTTCGGTCAGACGCTCGCCGCGGGCCAACAGGCGCTGGGTGGCGGGATCGAGGTCGGAGGCGAACTGCGCGAAGGCGGCCATTTCACGATACTGGGCGAGCTCGAGCTTGATCGAGCCGGCAACCTGCTTCATCGCCTTGATCTGGGCCGCGGAACCGACGCGGGACACCGACAGGCCGACGTTCACCGCCGGACGGATGCCCTTATAGAAGAGATCGGTTTCAAGGAAGATCTGGCCGTCGGTGATCGAGATCACGTTGGTCGGGATGTAGGCCGACACGTCACCGGCCTGGGTTTCGATGACCGGAAGTGCGGTCAGCGAACCGTTGCCGGCGGCGTCGCCCATCTTGGCGGCGCGTTCGAGCAGGCGCGAATGGAGATAGAACACGTCGCCCGGATAGGCTTCGCGGCCCGGCGGACGGCGCAGCAGCAGCGACATCTGGCGGTAGGCAACGGCCTGCTTCGACAGATCGTCGTAGAAGATGACCGCGTGCTTGCCGTTGTCGCGGAAGAACTCACCCATCGTGCAGCCCGTGTAGGGCGCGAGGAACTGCAGCGGCGCCGGGTCGGAGGCGGTCGCGGCG
>JAVKCR010000128.1:0-5670 GCA_040222645.1 Rhodospirillales bacterium | reverse complement strand
GCTGGCGCGTGCGGTGGCGCCGCGCCCGCGGGTGCTGCTGCTCGATGAACCGCTGTCGGCGCTGGACGCGGCCTTGCGTGAACAGCTCCGCGACGAGCTTGCGCTGCTGCTGCGCCAGCTTTCCATCACCGCCGTCTTCGTCACCCACGACCAGGCGGAGGCGATGGCGATCGCCGACCGGGTCGCGGTGATGCGCGGCGGCGAGATCCTGCAGATCGACCGCCCGGAGACACTCTACCGCAAGCCGGCGAGCGGTTTCGTCGCGACCTTCGTCGGCGGCGCCAACCGGCTCGCCGGTCCGGTCAGCAACGGTGCGCTGAAACTGCGCGGCGGCGAACTCGCCTTGCCGCCGGGCGAGGGCGCCGTCGCCTATGTCCGGCCGGAGAATTTCCGGATCACCGATCCCGGCGCCCCGGGCGCGCTGAGGGGGCGGGTCACCGGCCGTATCTTCGTCGGCATGCATTACCGTCTTACCGTCGCCGGCATCGCAGACGAGCCGGTGACCGTGGTGACCGCCGATGCGGCGCCGCCCCCAATCGGCGCCGAGATCGGCCTTGCGGCCGCCGCCGAGTCCATTCTCCTGCTTGGTGAAAACGCATGACCGACCGGGTGCTGAAGTTCATCCAGATCTCCGACCTGCATATCGTCGAGGAGGGGGCGCTGGCCTACGACGTGGTCGATACCACGCCCTATCTCGACCGCGCGGTCGCCTACATCAACCGCCTGTTGCCCGTGATCGGGCCGGTGGAGGCGGTGATCGCGACCGGGGACATCACCGACCACGGCCGCGTGGCGCAATATGCGCGTTTCCGGGAATCGGTCGGGAGGCTCGACATTCCCTGCTACGTGCTGCCCGGCAATCACGACAGCCGCGGCGGCATGCGCGCGGGCTTCGCCGACCAGGGCTACCTGCCGCCCGGCGAAGGCCCGCTCAATTACCGCCGCCGGTTCGGCGACGTGCAGCTTGTCGCCATCGATACCAGTACGCCGGGCAAACCCTTCGGCTCCATCGAGGATGCCACCATCGAGTGGCTCCGGGACACCCTGTCGGACCTGCGGGATGAGCCGGTGCTGCTCGCCCTGCATCACCCGCCCTATGACACATTCATCGGCCATATGGACCGCCAGCGCCTGCGCGAGGAACGCCGGCTGCTGGACCAGCTTTCCATCCATCGTGGACCGCGGCTGATGATCTGCGGCCATGTCCATCGCTTCATCGCCGGGCAGGCCGCGGAAGGCCCGTACGTGATCTCGCCCGCGGTGGCGCATGCGGTCACGCTGGATCACCGGCCGGACGGCCCCTCAACCTTCACCATGGAGCCGGGCGGCTTCCTGCTGCATAGCTACGTGGAACGGCCGGGCGGGGGCTGCT
The DNA here is from genome assembly GCA_040222645.1 of Rhodospirillales bacterium. Lineage (GTDB taxonomy): Bacteria > Pseudomonadota > Alphaproteobacteria > Rhodospirillales > HT1-32 > HT1-32. The sequence continues at coordinate 4,298 of JAVKCR010000128.1, read as the reverse complement.
TCACCTCGGAATATGTGCCCGTCGGCCCGTTCGATGGGCCGTACGAGTTCTATCCCGGCCGCAAGAGCTGAGCAGGCCGTTATCGGGGCACCGCCTTTTGCAGTTGCCAGCCTAGAGGCCGCGCGCTTTCAGCGCCTGTCGGTCGATCTTGTCGGTGCCGGTCTTGGGCAGAACGTCGACATACTCGACGATGCGGGGGTATTTGTAGGGTAGCAGCGCCTGCTTCACCCATCCCTGCAGCTCGGCGGTCAGCGCCACTCCCGGTTCGCCGCCCGCTTCCGTCACCACCCAGGCCTTCAGCGTCATCCGCCGGTCGGCCATCTGGAGCGCGAGGACCGCGCATTCCCGCACCTTCGGATGCTCGGCAAGGGTGAGTTCGATTTCCAGCGGGTAGACCCACTGGCCCGAGATCTTGACCAGGTCGTCGGCGCGGCCGCGGAAGAAGTAGAAGCCGTCGGCGTCGCGGGTGAAACGGTCGCCGGTCCAGATCCAGCCGTCGCGCATGGTCTCCGCCGTCTTGTCCGGCCGGTTCCAGTAGGTGAGAGCGTTCGAGCCGCCCTTGACCCACATGATGCCTTCCTCGCCGTCGGTGACCGGCTTGCCGTCGCGGTCGGTGAGTTTCACCTCGTAGCCCGGCGCGCATTGCCCGGCGGACCCCAGCTTCTGCATTTCCGGCCAGTTGGTGAGGTAGATGTGCAGGACTTCCGTCGAGCCCAGCCCCTCGACGATGCGATGGCCGAAACGGCGCCGCCAGGTTTCGAACACGTCCTCCGAGAGGATCTCGGCGGCCGAGATGCAGAGCCTGACGGAGGCGAGATCGGCGGCTTCGGAAGCGGCATCCTTGATCATGGCGGTATAGAGCGTCGGCAGTCCGAACAGCACGGTCGGGCGGTGCCGGGCGATCTGCTCGAATATCCGCTCCGGCGTCGGGCGACCGGACAGCAGCAGCGCCGAGGCGCCCGCCGCGAAGGGGAAGCTGATCGAATTGCCGAAACCGTAGGCAAAGAAGATCTTGGGCACCGAGAAGCAGCAATCCTCCTCCGTCAGGCCGAGCACCGGATTCGAGTAGCCCTCGATGGTGTAGGCGATGTCGCGGTGATTGTGGACGACGCCCTTCGGCCGGCCGGTGGAGCCCGACGAGTACATCCAGAAGGCCATGGCGTCCGGCCCGACCGGTGCGATGGCAGCCTCGCCGGCAAATCCGGCGATCCAGTCCGGCCCCTTCATGCCGTCGGGGGCGGGGCCGTTGACGACGATGATGGTCTCGCAGAGACCCGGGTCGAAGGCCTCGACGAAGGCGTGGTCGACGATGGCGGCCCGCGCACCGGAATCCTCGAAGAAGAAGCGGATCAGCTCGGCCGGTGACAAGGTGTTGATCAGCATCGGCACCAACCCGCCGGCCAGCGCGCCGAAGAAGGCGGCGGCATAGGCAGGCGTGTCGTCCATGAACAGCAGCACCCGGTCGCCCCGATCGAGCCCGAGGGAGGCGAGCGCGTTCCTGTAACGGCAGGCTTCCGCCGCCAGCGCGCCATAAGTCATGTCGCCGAGATCGGAACGGATGGCGATCCGGCCAGACCGGCCGGCGGTGATGTTGTCGAACAAAAGGGATGCGGCGTTGTAGTCGGCGGGGAAGTTGATTTCGACCGGGTACAGACCGCCACGATCATGATTCGGGCCGACGTTGCGGGGAGACTGGAAGCCGGTCATGACGGTGCGCCTCTCCGGGCGGCCGAGTCCCGCAATCCTCGGTCCAAAACAATCTCGTCATCCCGGATGGCGCGTAGCGTCAGTCCGGGACCTCCTGAGCCTGCGGTTGATGCCCGAGGTCCCGGGTTCCGCCTGCGGCGGCCCCGGGATGACGCGTGTTGTTGCTGTTGGGTCAACTCAAACGCCGTGGATGACCAGATCCTGTTCATCTGGGAGACCATCACAGCATCCCCCTCTTCCCAAGTTCGGCCGCAAATGCGGGCGCGAGCCTTTGCAGCCGCTCCGGGCTGATACGTCCGCTGCGCTGGATGTAGGCATGGGCGAAGGGCCATGCGTCGAGCGCCATGTGATCGGGGAACTGCTCGTACCACTCTGCGCTCCTGTTCGCCGCGGAGACGATCTTGTCGAGCACCGGCTGGCGTTCCGCCTGCCAGGCGGGCAGGGCGGCGGCGACGTCGAAGTCATGCCCGTCGAGGGCGCGGACCAGCGCGATGACATCCTCGAGCGCCAGCCTTGTCCCGGAACCGATGGAGAAATGTGCGGTATGCAGCGCATCGCCGACCAGCACCCGGTTGCCGGCGAACCAGCGGTCGCATCGCAGTTTCGGGAAGCGCCGCCAGACCGAGCGGTTGGCGATCAGCCGGGCGCCGTCGAGATCGGGCGCGAACAGGGCTTCGCAATAGGCGCGGGTCGCTGTCTCGTCCATGTCGGCGAAACCGGCGCGGGCGAAAGTCTTCGGGTCGCATTCGACGATGAAGGTCGAGAACCCGGGCGCATAGCGGTAATGGTGGGCGTTGAAGGTACCGTCCGCATTGCGGCGGAAGGTCTGGGTCAGCGTATCGAATTCCCGGTCGGCGCCGTACCAGACGAAACGGTTGTCGAGCTCCGACAGGTTTTCACCGAAGGCGGCGGGGTCTGACTGGCGGACGATCGAGTTGAGCCCGTCCGCGCCGAGGACCAGGTCCGCGTCGCCGAATTCCGAGAGGTCCTCGACGCGCCGGCGCCAGTACGGTTCGATCCCGACGCTGGCGCAGCGCGCCTGCAGCAACTGGAGGAGGTGCAGTCGGCCGATGGCGGCAAAACCGATGCCGTCGATGGTGATATGCTCCCCTGCATGATTGATCGTGATGTCGTCCCAGCGCTCCATATGCGGGACGATGGAATCGTGCGTCTCCGGATCATCCTCCTTCAGGAACGCGAGCGCCTGGTCCGAGAACACCACCCCGAAGCCGAAGGTGGCGTCGGGCGGATTCTGTTCGATGATCTCGATCCGGATGTCCGGACGGGCGCGGCGCAGCAGGTAGGCGGCATAAAGGCCCGCCGGCCCGGCGCCGATGATGACGATCCGCATTACCTCTCCCGCTATTCGATTATGTACAATCGTTTTTATAATAGTAAAATCAGGTTTGCGGATTTTCAACAGGAGTCCTGCCATGGCGGCGGCAAGCCGGGGCATCCAGTCCGTCGACATCGCGCTTGCGGTTCTGACCGCGCTCGCCGCGGCGCCCGGCCCGGCAACGCTCGGCGACCTCGCGCAGGCGACAGGCATGGCGCCGGCCAAGCTGCACCGCTACCTGGCGAGCTTCGTGAATGCCGGCTTCGTCGTGCAACGCCGGCGCAGCGGCGCCTACGATCTCGGTCCCGCCGCGTTATGGCTCGGGGTCGGCGCCATGGCGCGGAGCGATATCGTCAACCGGGTCGCCGGCGATCTTCCATTACTGACCGCGGAGACCGGGGCAACAGCCCTGCTCGCGGTCTGGGGCAGCCAGGGCGCGACGATCGTGCGCTGGGAACGCTCGCCCGGATTCATCGTAACGACTCTTGGGCTGGGCGTGACCCTGCCCTTGCTGGGTTCGGCGACGGGTCGGCTGTTCCTTGCCTATTCGTCTCCCGGCGTGATTGCCGACCGGCTTCGCGCGGAGGGTGGCCGGCCGGACGATGCAGAACTCTCGAGGCAGATAGATAGCGTCCGGCAGGCCCGCATCGCCCGTACCGAGGGCCGGTTCATTCCCGGCCTCAGCGCGGCGAGCGCGCCGGTTCTGAACTGGCAGGGCGAAATCGAGGCGGCCGTGACGCTGGTCTCGACCGATTCCGCACTGGTGGCAGACGGCAGCATGGCAATGGCGGTGCTCGACGGGTTTTGCCGACGTCATTCTCTGGACGTGCAAATCCCGGCCACCTGAAGACGAGGCGCTGATCACAGAGGTTTTGCGAATGCCAAGCTGTCCCTGCGATACGGTGGAACTGCCGCGTCAGTCAGACCCGTCGCGGTCGGGTAGCGGGCGATCCGGCGGGCCGTCATAGGTCCAGATATATTGCTTCGGCGTCGCACCCTTGATGCGGACGTCCTGGCTTTTCTGTTCCCAGGCATGGGCGAGGATGCCGACCGAACGGGACAGGCAGAACAGGCCGCGCGCCAACGGCGGCGGGAATCCGAGCTCGGCATAGACGATTGCGGTCGCGCCATCGATGTTCATCGGCACCGGCTTGCCCTTGCGGCGATCGAGTTCTTCCTGCACGCCGCGCCCTATGGCGACGAAACGCCCATCGATACATCCATCCGCCACGGCAGCGTCGGCCAGCGCCAGCAT
>JAVKCR010000127.1:0-4442 GCA_040222645.1 Rhodospirillales bacterium | reverse complement strand
TTGACGGACGGTCGCCAGAAGCCCTATGTCTACACCGACCTCGGCGGGACGCCCTACTACCTCAAGGGCGGAACGTCGGCGGCGGCGTCTGCGCCCGCGCCGACTGCCGGCATCGACAGGGACGCCCTGTTCTGGCAGTCGCTCCAGGGCAGCCGGGATGCGTCGCTGTACGAGGCTTATCTGGCGCAGTTTCCGGACGGGACGTTCGCGCCGCTGGCGCGGGCGAAGATCGCGTCGCTGAATGGCGAGGCGGTGGCGTCGCTGACGGCGCCGACGGCTCCGGTTGCGCCTGCGGCGGCGCCGTCATCGCCGTCGTACCGCGTCTCCGACCTTCGGGCGACGAAGTGGGTTTCGGGGCGTGGAACGGTGAACGTGCGGTCCGGTCCGGGGACGGGTTCACCGGTGGTGGGCCGTCTTGGCGGCGGCGACGAGGTATCGGTGACGGGCCGTGTGGAGGGTTCGGAATGGGTTCGGGTGGCGCTGGCGGACGGTGGCGCGGGTTTTGTCTACGGCTCGCTGCTGGGAGATACGAAGCCGTCTGCGCCTGTGCCGGTGCCGGGGAATGGCCGTAACCTGTCGGCCGGCACGGTTTTCCGGGATTGCGAGAATGCGCAAGTGGCGACGTCGGGCACGTCGGTGCCGGGTGGGGTGTTCTGCGGCCCTGAGCTTGTTGTGATCCCGCCGGGGAGTTTCATGATGGGGTCGACAGAGAGCGCAAGCGAGCAGCCCGTTCACAAGGTAGATATCGGCTACCGTTTTGCGGTCGGCCGTTACGAGGTGACACAGTCGGAATGGCGTACGGTGATGGGAACCGACCCGAGCGTGTTCAAGGGCGCTGATCGTCCGGTGGAGAATGTATCCTGGGCGGATGCGCAGGCGTTCATCGGGAAGCTGAATGCACGGACGGGCCGCAAGTACCGTCTGCTGACGGACTCGGAATGGGAGTACGTGGCGCGGGCGGGCACGACGACGGAATATTCCTGGGGCAACGACATCGGCCGCGGCAACGCGAATTGCGCCGGCTGCGGCAGCCGGTGGGATGACAGGGAGACAGCGCCCGTGGGGAGTTTCAGGGCGAACGGCTTCGGCCTTCACGACCTGCATGGCAATGTGTGGGAATGGGTCGAGGATTGTTACAAGGACAGTTACTCAGGCGCGCCGACGAACGGGAGTGCGAACACAACCGGAGATTGTAACAAGCGTGTCCTGCGCGGCGGTTCCTGGAACAGCAATCCGGTGAACCTCCGCTCCGCGAGCCGCATCTGGAACGTCACCGTCAACCGGTACTACCTCTTCGGGTTCCGGATCGCCAGGACCCTTTAGGTGCGACGCACCTAAAGGTTACCCCTTGTATCCTTATCGCTTTACCGCTTGGGCGGGGGTCCAGGGGGAGGGTTTCCCTCCCCCTGGCGCGCGGGTTGGGACCACTTTTATCGTTGAAGGATTGCAGTCAATGACACAGGATCGAAGCCGTGAATATGGTCCGGCCCTTGAGGCGACTTTCAGATTCATGCTCTGGCTTGTACCGACCGTGGAGAAATTTCCGAAAAGTCAGCGGTTTCTGCTTGGCGACAGGATACAGACAACTGGCCTCGACGTGATGGAGCGTCTCATCGAAGCGACATACACCAGACATCGAGGACGTCTGCTGGACGATGCCAATCTCGGGATAGAAAAGATGAGGTTCATGTTTCGCATGGCCATGGACCTCAAGCATATCGATTTGCGGAGATATGAGCATGCGGCCCGCGAACTGGACCAGATCGGCCGTCTAGTCGGCGGATGGCGGAAGGCGGAACATGCCGCACAAGCATGACAGGCTTTTCGATGATATCGCATCGTTTCCGGCCCTTGTGAAAGCTGCGCGGAACGCCATCAAGGGAAAACGCCGGAAGCCCGGAGCTGCTGCCTTCATGGCGAATCTGGAGAAGGAGGTCGTCCGCCTGGAGCGGGAACTGCTTGATGGCTCCTACAGGCCCGGGCGCTACAAGGTAATCCATGTTCGCGACCCGAAGCCTCGCATGGTATCCGCCGCGCCGTTTCGCGACCGGGTTGTCCATCATGCGCTTTGCGCCGTCGTCGAACCTATTTTCGAGCGCGGTTTCATCTTCGACAGCTATGCCAACCGGACCGGTAAGGGAGCGCACAGGGCTGTCGACCGATACGAAGCCTATGCCGACCGGTTCGATCATGTTCTCCGCTGCGATATCTACAGATTTTTTCCTGCCATCGATCATGACATCCTGAAAAGAGAGTTTCGGCGCCGCGTCGCCTGCGTCGCTACCCTGACCCTGTTGGACCGTATCGTCGATGCTTCCAACGATCAGGAACCCGTACTGCAGCATTTCCCGGGCGATGATCTTCTCTCGCCGATCTCGCGTCGGCGCGGTCTGCCCATAGGTAACCTGACAAGCCAGTTCTTCGCCAACCTCTATCTGAACGGCCTGGACCACTTTTGTCGCGAAATACTGGGCGCTCGCGGATATCTCCGCTATGTCGACGATTTTGTCCTGTTTCACGATGAACGGGAAATATTGTACGACTGGAGAGAGAGGATTGCCGGCTATCTGCAGGGCCGGCGATTGAGACTTCACCCCCGCAAGACGCTGATCATCGATACCGGGGAGCCCACTTCCTTTCTCGGCTATGACCTTGTGGACGGCCTGCGCCGTCTTCCGGAAGCGAATGTGAGCCGTTTTCGCGCCCGCCTGCGTTCGATGACTGACAGATGCCTCGCCGGGTCGCTTGAACTCCGCGAGGCGCAGCGTTGCGTCGACGCCTGGGTAGGTCATGCCTCCAATGCCGATACCTGGCGTTTGCGCCAGTCGATCTTCCGTGATGGGCCCCTGGCCCCCAAGCGGAAGCCTGTCCGTCTCCCTGTCGCAAGCGTGTCCTGCGCGGCGGTTCCTGGAACAACAATCCGGTGAACCTCCGCTCCGCGAACCGCAACAGGAACGACACCGACAACCGGAACAACAACAACGGGTTCCGGATCGCCAGCACACCCCCATGCCGGAGCTGCCGGGTTCACGGACCCCGCGGGCGCGCAGCGGGTTGTCCAGAGGCGGACATGATGACAAGCCGGCAATAGCCGCAAGGACGACGTCCGTCTTGCCCCCGTTTTCATGCGGGGGGACGGGCGTCGTCCATCCCGGTAAAAATCCTTCCCCGCCTTTCATTGACGGTCCCGACACGCAACCAGCTACGGGGCCGAACCATGAAGATCCAGAATTTCACCCATGAACCTGTCCGGGGACCGTTCCGGACCGCCCTCTGCGGCGCGGCCCTGCTGCTGGCCGGCCTGACGCTCGGCGCCTGCCAGATGAATGCGCAGAGCAACCCGGCCGAAGGTATCGGTTTCCGCCAGGCCCGGTTCGCCGAGGTCGAGGCGATGCGGAGCTACCGTAGCTGCCGTGACGACGCGCTAAGCCTCGATGAGGCGGCGCGCAAGACCTCCGATGCGGGTCAGTACCTCGCCAGTGCGCGGCTGCTGGAATCCTGCGAGGCCGCCCTCGGTCCGGAAGCCGCCGGTGTCGGCGAGGAGGACCGCATGCGGGCCTATGCCCTGTCGGTCCAGAACTACCTCAAGGGCGGCGACATGGCGGCGGCGCGGGCCAACCTCGAGAAGTTCAGGCAGGCCTTCCCGGGCCGGGATCTCTACCTGACGGGCGGGGCCTCCTTCGTCGAGACCTACGAGGTGCTGTTCGATTTCGCCCGCACCGCGCCCCTTGCCATCTCGACCGCCAATGTGGGCGAAGACCTGCGCGACGAAGTGCGCCGCGCCCGCTACTGGAAATCCAACTGACGTTTCCCTGACCGAGGATGAACGCATCATGACCCTCCGCAAACCCGCCACCACCTGCCGCACCACCCTGCTCGCCGGCTGTGCCGTCCTGGCCCTGCTTGCCGGCGTGCCTTCCTCGGGCGCCGCCGGCGCGGATGCCGACTGGAATCCGGCGGCCAGCGAACGCCTGGTCAAGCTTCCGCCGCACCTGCTGAAGAAGGCTGTCGACCGGGATTACCAGGCATCCGGCCTGGCGGCCGCCATCAGCGACACCGGCAGCAGGATATCCGCCAAGGGGCAGACCCTTGCCGATCTCAAGGGCGCCGCCGAGAAGGCCGACGGCGAATTGCGCCTCGAACTGCAGCATCAGTTCCTGGTCGAGAAGCAGGCCTATGTCCGGCTGATGGGTGAGCGCCTCGAACTGCGCGCCCGGCAGGCTGAAACCCGAAGGAAGCTCTACGAGACGCTGCTGTCCAAGGCCCAGCGACAGGGGGCGGCCCGCGACAGCGTGACCGCCGGCCTGGCGGCGGCCCGGCAGGCGGCCCGGGAACGCTTCGCGTCCAGCCTGGAATCCGTCGACATGCAGGTTTTCGGCTCCGAATTCGCCCCCGAGAGCCGGTATGGCGCCGAGTACGCCCGCAACAAGGCGGCCATGGAC
>JAVKCR010000126.1:0-2012 GCA_040222645.1 Rhodospirillales bacterium | reverse complement strand
CCCGTGGTCGCCGCCTTCATGCAGCACGAGGAGAGCCGGAACTTCGCCCGCGACGAGGTGCGCGAGACGGTGATCCCGACCTATATGGGCCTGGTCAGCGAGATCGACGACCATGTCGGCCGGCTGATGGCCTTCCTCGGCGAACGCGGCCGGCTCGACGATACGCTGATCGTCTTCACCAGCGACCACGGCGACTTCCTCGGCGACCACTGGCTCGGCGAGAAGGAGATGTTCCACGAGGAGGCGGTGCGCATCCCGATGATCGTCGTCGACCCGGACGGCCGGTCGGATGCGACCCGCGGCCGCAAGGACAGCCGCCTCGTCGAGGCGATCGATCTCGTCCCCACCTTCCTCGATGCGCTCGGTGGCGAGGCCGCACCGCACCGGCAGGAAGGCCGCTCGCTGCTGCCGCTGCTGGCCGGGGAGGAGCCCGGGGACTGGCGGGACGCGGTGTTCAGCGAGGGCGACTATGCCTGGCGCCATGCCCGCCACACCCTCGGCCTCGCGCCGGACGAGACCCGCGCCATCATGGTCCGCACGGAGCGATGGAAATATGTCGCCTTTGCCGGCTTCCGGCCGCAGCTTTTCGACCTCGAGGCCGATCCCGGCGAACTGCGCGATCTCGGCGAGGACGAGGATCACGCCGCAATCCGGCGGATGCTGGAGGACCGCATCGCCAACTGGCTCAAGACCCGGCGGCTGCGGACGACGATGAGCAACGAGGCCATCGCCGCGCGCACCGGCACGGCGAAGCAGCGGGGCTACCTGTTCGGGGTCTGGTAGCGCCCCGCCTGCCAAATTGACTTCGCCGACTTCGCCACTTACGACATTTGCAGTCCAGCCAACGGCCTGTCCGGCCATTCCGGGGAAATCACCATGAAACGCATTCTCGTGCAGGGCCCGCTCCATGCCAGCGCCCGCGAAACCCTCGAGGCCCGCGGCGACATCGAGATCGACATGCGCGAGAACCTGACCGCGGAAACCCTCGCCGGGGCGCTCGCGGACATCGATGCGCTGATCCTCCGGCTGACCCCGCTCACCGGCGCGGCCATCGACGCGGCCCCGAAGCTCAAGGTGGTCTCCCGCCTCGGCGTCGGCTACGACCATGTGGACATCCCGGCGCTCACCCGGCGCGGCATCCCGCTCGCCATCGCGCGCGACGCGCTCTCCGTCTCGCTCGCCGAACATACCCTGATGCTGATGCTCGGAGTCAGCCGCAACATCGCGCTGATGGACCGCTCCACCCGCACCGGGAAATATGCCGTGCGCTTCAGCATGTTCGGCCAGGAACTGCTCGGCAAGACGGTGCTGATCATCGGGCTCGGCGGCATCGGCCGGGAAGCCGCCAAGCGCTGCGCGGCCTTCGGCATGGAGATCATCGCCAGCGGCCGCGACGGCTCCCGCAAGGCCGCGGAGGAGGCGGGCTACCGCTTCGTGGCCGATTTCCGCGACGCCCTCGGCGAGGCGGATTTCGTCAGCCTGCACCTGCCGGCGAACGCCGACGGCTCGGCGCTGATCGGGGAGGCCGAACTCGCCGCCATGAAGCCGGGCGCCTGCCTGATCAACACCGCCCGCGGCTCGCTGGTGGACGAGAACGCACTGCATGCGGCGCTGACCGCGGGGACCCTGCGCGGCGCCGGGCTCGACGTCACCAGGGACGAGCCGCCGGCGCCCGACAACCCTTTGCTGTCGCTCGACAACGTGCTGTTCACGCCGCACAACTCGGCGCTCTGCGACGAGACCATCGCGCGGGTCAGCAAGACCTGCGTCGAGAACGCGCTGGCCGCCCTCGACGGCCGGCTCGACCCCTATTTCGCGGTCAACCCGGAAGTGCTCGGGACCTGACCCGGCGGATCAGGCCGCCTGCAGCCGGCGCCGGTCGATGACCTGCGCGACGATGACGATCATCGCCAGCACGAAGCCCGCGGCATCCGTGTAGAGGCCCGGCTTGATCAGGCAGATGGCGGCGGCAACCATCAGCACGCGCTGCCACATCGGCGCATGCGTCAGCA
>JAVKCR010000125.1:0-4605 GCA_040222645.1 Rhodospirillales bacterium | reverse complement strand
TGGAAATCACCGAGGAAACCCTCGAGAAGTTCGCCGAGCAGAATGTCTCGTCGTTCTCGACGCTGGCGATCGACCATCTCAACATCGGCCCGTATATCCGCAACACGCTGGCAGCCGACAAGAACGCCAGCCGTGACGAGGCGCTGGTCGACATCTACCGTGTCATGCGCCCGGGCGAGCCGCCGACCCTCGAGACGGCGGAAAACCTGTTTCAGGGCCTGTTCTTCGATTCCGAGCGCTATGACCTTTCCGCGGTCGGCCGCGTGAAGATGAATGCGCGCCTCGGCTTCACCACCGACGATACGGTCCGGGTTCTGCGCAAGGAAGATATCCTTGCCGTGGTCAAGATCCTGGTCGACCTGAAGGACGGCAAGGGCGAAATCGACGACATCGACCATCTCGGCAACCGCCGCGTCCGGTCGGTCGGCGAACTGATGGAGAACCAGTACCGCGTCGGCCTGCTCCGCATGGAGCGCGCCATCCGCGAGCGCATGGGCTCCGTCGACATCGATACCGTGATGCCGCACGACCTGATCAACGCCAAGCCGGCGGCTGCCGCGGTGCGCGAGTTCTTCGGTTCCTCGCAGCTCAGCCAGTTCATGGACCAGACCAACCCGCTGTCGGAAATCACCCACAAGCGGCGCCTGTCGGCCCTCGGCCCGGGCGGTCTGACCCGCGAACGCGCCGGCTTCGAAGTGCGCGACGTGCATCCCACGCATTATGGCCGCATCTGCCCGATCGAAACGCCGGAAGGCCCGAACATCGGTCTGATCAACTCGCTCGCCACCTTCGCGCGCGTCAACAAGTACGGCTTCATCGAAAGCCCGTACCGCAAGGTGATCGACGGCCGGACGACCGACGAGGTCGTCTACATGACCGCCATGGACGAAGGCCGCTACACGGTCGCCCAGGCGAATGCCGAGCTGGATGCGGAAGGCCGTTTCGTCGAGGATCTGGTGAACTGCCGTACCCGCGGCGACTACCACCTCGCGATGCCGTCGGACATCGACTATATCGACGTCTCGCCGAAGCAGCTCGTGTCGGTCGCAGCGGCGCTCATCCCGTTCCTCGAGAACGATGACGCCAACCGCGCGCTGATGGGCTCGAACATGCAGCGTCAGGCCGTGCCGTTGCTCCAGGCCGAGGCGCCGCTGGTCGGCACCGGCATGGAGCGTGCCGTGGCCCACGATTCCGGCGCCGCCATCGTTGCCCGCCGTTCTGGCCTCGTCGACCAGGTCGATGCGACCCGTATCGTTATCCGGGCGACCGAAGAGACCAAGGCAGATGCCCCGGGCGTCGACATCTACAACCTGCGCAAGTTCCAGCGCTCGAACCAGAACACCTGCATCAACCAGCGTCCGCTGGTGAAGGTGGGCGACCGGGTCGAGGCCGGGGACATCATCGGCGACGGCCCGTCGACCGATCTCGGTGAACTGGCCCTCGGCCGCAACGTGCTCTGCGCGTTCATGCCGTGGAACGGGTATAACTACGAGGATTCGATCCTGATCTCCGAGCGGATCGTGCGCGATGACGTCTTCACCTCGATCCATATCGAGGAATTCGAGGTCATGGCCCGCGACACGAAGCTCGGCCAGGAAGACATCACCCGCGACATCCCGAATGTCGGCGAAGAGGCGCTCAAGAACCTCGACGAAGCGGGCATCGTCTATATCGGCGCCGAGGTCAATCCGAGCGACATTCTCGTCGGCAAGGTGACGCCGAAGGGGGAATCCCCGATGACCCCGGAAGAGAAGCTGCTGCGTGCGATCTTCGGCGAAAAGGCCTCCGACGTGCGTGACACGTCGCTTCGCCTGCCGCCGGGCGTTGCCGGTACGGTCGTCGAGGTGCGGGTGTTCTCGCGCCGCGGCGTCGACAAGGACGAACGTGCGATGGCCATCGAACGCGCCGAGATCGAACGCCTCGCCAAGGACCGCGACGACGAACGCGCGATCCTGGAGCGGAGCTTCTTCGGCCGCCTCAAGGACCTGCTGATGGGCCACAAGACCGTTTCCGGTCCGAAGGGCATCAAGGTCGGCGCCAAGGTCACGGAAGCGCTGCTCGGCGATTTCACGCCGGGCCAGTGGCGCCAGATCGTGGTCGAGGACGACGCCCGCATGAGCGAGATCGAAGCGCTGAAAGCGACCTTCGACGGCTCGATCAAGCATCTCGAGGCGCGCTTCGACAACAAGGTCGAGAAACTGCAGCGCGGTGACGAGCTGCCGCCGGGCGTGATGAAGATGGTCAAGGTCTTCGTCGCGGTGAAGCGCAAGCTTCAGCCGGGCGACAAGATGGCCGGCCGGCACGGCAACAAGGGTGTCATCTCGCGCATCATGCCGATGGAAGACATGCCGTATCTCGATGACGGCACACCGGTCGATATCGTGCTGAACCCGCTCGGCGTGCCGTCGCGCATGAATGTCGGGCAGATTCTCGAAACCCATCTCGGCTGGGCCTGTGCAGGTCTCGGCCGCCAGGTGGGCGAGGCGCTCCGCGTCGCCAATGCGAACGCCGCCGGCATGAAGGATCTCAAGTCGAAGCTCAAGAGCATCTACGGAGACGAGGTCTTCACGGATGAGATTGACTCGATGGAGGATCACGAGATCCTCGATCTGGCCGCCAACATCTCGAAGGGCGTGCCGATCGCGACACCCGTTTTCGACGGGGCGCGCGAGCCGGATATCGTCGAGATGCTTGAGAAGGCTGGGCTGTCGAGCTCGGGTCAGGTGACCCTGGTCGATGGCCGCACCGGCGAGCCGTTCGACCGCCAGGTCACTGTCGGCTACATCTACATGCTGAAGCTGCATCACCTGGTGGATGACAAGATCCACGCCCGTTCGATCGGCCCGTACAGCCTCGTCACCCAGCAGCCGCTGGGCGGCAAGGCCCAGTTCGGTGGCCAGCGCTTCGGTGAAATGGAAGTGTGGGCGCTCGAAGCCTACGGCGCCGCCTATACCCTGCAGGAGATGCTGACGGTGAAGTCCGATGACGTGTCGGGCCGCACCAAGGTCTACGAAGCCATCGTCCGTGGCGATGACACCTTCGAAGCCGGCATCCCCGAATCCTTCAACGTGCTCGTGAAGGAACTGCGCTCGCTCGGTCTCAATGTTGAGCTCGAACAGCGTAATTTCTGATCGGCGCGTGACGGGATACAGCACCCATACGGGAGAAGAACATGAATGAGTTGATGAAGATTTTCGGCCAGATCTCCGGATCCAGCCAGTCGTTCGACCAGATCCAGATCTCCATCGCGAGCCCGGAGCGCATCCGCTCCTGGTCTTTCGGCGAGATCAAGAAGCCGGAAACGATCAACTACCGGACCTTCAAGCCGGAGCGGGACGGCCTGTTCTGCGCCCGCATCTTTGGTCCGATCAAGGATTACGAGTGCCTGTGCGGCAAGTACAAGCGCATGAAGTACCGCGGCATCATCTGCGAGAAGTGCGGCGTCGAAGTCACGCTGTCGAAGGTCCGGCGCGAGCGGATGGGCCATATCGAACTGGCCTCGCCGGTTGCCCATATCTGGTTCATGAAATCGCTGCCGAGCCGTATCGGCCTGCTGCTCGACATGACCCTGAAGGATCTTGAGCGGGTGCTCTATTTCGAGAACCACGTGGTCATCGAGCCGGGCCTGACGCCGCTCAAGAAGTTCGAGCTGCTGACGGAAGAAGGCTACCAGAATGCCGTCGATGAATATGGCGAGGACAATTTCCGCGCCGGCATCGGGGCGGAAGCCATTCGCGCCATGCTCAAGGACCTCGAGCTCGAGGACGAACTCGAGACGCTGCGCGAGGACCTGGCGGAAACCAAGTCCGAAACCAAGCGCAAGAAGCTGGTCAAGCGGCTGAAGCTGGTCGAGGCCTTCATCGCCTCGGGCTCGCGCCCGGAATGGATGATTCTCGAGGTCGTACCGGTCATCCCGCCCGAACTGCGCCCGCTGGTGCCGCTCGATGGCGGTCGTTTCGCGACGTCGGACCTGAACGATCTCTATCGCCGCGTCATCAACCGCAACAACCGCCTGAAGCGGCTGATCGAACTGCGCGCGCCGGACATCATCGTGCGCAACGAAAAGCGCATGCTGCAGGAATCCGTCGACGCCCTGTTCGACAACGGCCGCCGCGGCCGCGCCATCACCGGCGCCAACAAGCGTCCGCTGAAATCGATGTCCGACATGCTGAAGGGCAAGCAGGGCCGCTTCCGGCAGAACCTGCTCGGCAAGCGCGTCGATTATTCCGGCCGGTCGGTCATCGTCGTCGGTCCGGAACTCAAGCTGCACCAGTGCGGGCTGCCGAAGAAGATGGCCCTCGAACTCTTCAAGCCGTTCATCTACTCGCGGCTCGAAGCCAAGGGCATGTCCTCGACCGTCAAGCAGGCCAAGAAACTCGTCGAGAAAGAGCGCCCCGAAGTCTGGGACATCCTCGAAGAGGTGATCCGCGAACATCCGGTGATGCTGAACCGTGCGCCGACGCTGCACCGTCTGGGCATCCAGGCGTTCGAGCCGGTGCTGATCGAGGGCAAGGCCATCCAGTTGCATCCGCTGGTCTGCACCGCGTTCAACGCAGACTTCGACGGCTTCCAGATTGCGGTCCATGTGCCTCTTTCGCTGGAAGC
>JAVKCR010000124.1:0-10555 GCA_040222645.1 Rhodospirillales bacterium | reverse complement strand
ACCGCGCTTTGTGCGCAGGTCGTCACCGGAAACCGGGCAACTGGCGGCATCGTGCTTGTCGTCGGTGGCGGCATAGGGCTCCGTCCAGCGGTCGACGATGGATTGCAGGTCGGCGCTGTCGTAATCGATGCCGGCGAGATCGTCGACGTTCATCTCCTCGAACTTGCGGTCATAGAAGACGGCGCTTTCGCCGGTATCGGCGAGGATGATGAATTCATGGCTGAGATTGCCGCCGATCGGGCCGGTGTCGGCCGCCATCGGGATCGCTTTCAGCCCCATCCGGTCGTAGGTCTTGAGGTAGGAGACGAACATCCGGTTATAGGCGTGCTTCGCGCCCTCGAAATCGAGATCGAAGGAATAGCCGTCCTTCATCAGGAACTCGCGGCCGCGCATCACGCCGAAGCGCGGGCGGACCTCGTCGCGGAACTTCCACTGGATGTGATAGACGATGCGCGGCAGGTCGCGATAGGAGCGCACGTCGCCACGGAAGATCTCGGTGATCTGCTCCTCGTTGGTCGGGCCATAGAGCATCTCGCGCTCGTGCCGGTCGGTGATGCGCAGCATCTCCTTGCCGTAATCCTCGTAGCGCCCGCTCTGCTTCCAGAGTTCGGCCGGCTGGATCGTCGGCATCAGCACTTCCTGGGCTCCGGCGGCATCCTGTTCCTCGCGCACGATCTGCTCGATATTCTGCAACACCTTGAATCCGAGCGGCAGCCAGGAATAGATTCCGGCGCTCGACTGCCGGACCATGCCGGCGCGCAGCATCAACCGGTGCGAGACGATTTCCGCCTCTTTCGGGTTTTCCTTCAGGGTAGGCATGAAATAGCGCGACAGGCGCATGGAGCATCGACCTTTTACTGGAACGGCGGGCGGCGACATTATGAAACCGCCGGGACTAACGCAATGACGGCTACGAAGGTTTCACTGGAATCCGGCGGCCTTGCATCGTTCGGCGAGGTCGGCCGCCTCCTGGTCGCCCAGCGGTTTGCCGTCCACGGTGACCTGGCGTTTCATGATATCGTACTTCACCTTGCCGACCGAGGCCTTCGTTTCGCCGAGTTGGCCCCCCGCCACCCCGGCATTCAGCGGGCTGATCGACAGGTCGAACTCGATGGAATCCGGGGTCTTGAAGGTGAAGGCGTTCTCGCCTTTCGTGCTGGCCCCGACAACGCGCTTGCCGCGCACGTCGACCCCGGGCTTGTACTTCACGTCCGATGCAGCGACGTGGCGGACGATGTTGCGGCATTCGTTCTTCGTTACGCTGACCGGTATGACGTCCTCCACCGCCAGGGCAGCGGCGGGACAGCCGATCAGGAAAACGAGAACGCCTGTGATTGTTCTATGCATGACAACCCCGCTAGGTTTCCGGGCAAGAGGCCGCTATTGTTCGCCCTAAAAGCATCGGGCGCAACATTTCCGCCCGGATCGGATGCGGGGAGAAGATCGAAAATGCCAACGGACCGATTTGCCGGCGGGGATTGTCACGCATGAATGGATTGCTGCGGGGAGCCGCCGGCGGCTTCATGATGTTTGCCGCTTCGGCGTACCTCCTGTTTGCCCTGCCGTCCATCCTGATTCAGGCAGGCATAGGACAGGCGGCTGCCTACACGATGACCGCGGCCACCATGGCGGGCGGGACGTTGATCATGGGGCTTCTGGCCCGGCGGGCCATCGTGGTCGGCCCGTCCCTGCCGCTGGTTGCCTTCGTGATCGCGGTCCCGATGGGCGGCTTCGGCCTGAGTTTCGCCGGGGCGCTTGCTGCGGCGATGGCCGCCGGCGGGGTGATGCTGCTGCTATCGCTGGCCGGATTGCGCGACCGGGTGGTCGGGGCGTTGCCGGTGGAACTGACGGCCGGTGTCACGGCAGGTATCGGGCTGTTGCTGGTTCGTGACGGGCTGCAGCGTGTCGGCTTCCTGCTCGATGGCGGTGCCGGGTACAGCCTCGGTCCGCTTGATGAGCCGCGGCTCTGGCTGTCGCTTGCCGCCGTGCTGGTCATGCTCGCTTTGCTCGTGAGAGGTTGGCAGATCTTCCTTCCGGCGGTTCTCGTAGCAGCTCTCGGCATCGGTCTCGCGCTCGGCTTCACCAATCTCGTGCTCAGCGGGCATGTCTTCCTCGCCGCCCCGCCGCCGCTTGGCGACCTCTATCTCGGAGTCGATATCGCGGTGCTCGGCAGCCTGAACGGGGCGATGGCCGCCGGTGCGATCTTTCTGTTCATGGCGCTCGAATCGGGAGCTGTCCTGAATGCCCGACGGCTGTCCGGCGAGGCCGCCAGGGGCAAGGCGCCGGTAGCGGATTCACTGGCCATGAGCCTCGCTCCCCTGATCGGCTCTCCGGGGGCCGTCGCCCTGCCCCATTCCGCTGCCGGCTGGCTGGTCGGCGGCGACGAGCGCATGGCTGCTGTCGTTGCCGCCGTGCTGTTCGGCCTCTGCCTGTTCTCGTTGCCCGTGGCCGGCCAGTTCCAGGACTACGCGACCGCGCCGGCGCTGATCGCAGCCGGGCTCTTGCTCTGCACGGGATTGCGTGAGATCGATTTTTCCGATTCCGGAGCGATTGCAGCGACATTCGTCGCCGCAATTCTGCCTGCCGTAACAGGCTCGATTGCTGCAGGTTTTGCCGTGGGCGCGATCGGTCTGATCGTTATCCGATTGATGACATTGAACTTTGCGAAGACTTCACCGTCACTGATCGTGACATCCTTGTTGGGCGTGGCGTGGCTAGCCTATTAATTCGGCATTCGCGCCTATTTCTTGACCAAACCCGGTTCAAATATTACAAAGGCCAGCCTTCGGGAAAAACAATAAAAGGCGGTCCCCGCCCAGGGTCGCGAAGGTGCCAAAAAAAGGGGCGCTGTTACACAGACAGCCCGAGTTTAGGGAGAGACTGGCAGGCGCAAAGCGCCGCCGATGGAAAGAAGCACAACATAGTGCTCGACCAGCAAAGGCCTCGCGGTGAGCGAGGCCTTTGGCATTCGTGCAGAACTCAGGAACTGGTTCCCCGGATTAGAATCTGGAAACGGAACGCTCAGGCCAGTTTGCGCGGCCCGGCAAACAGCCAGATGATCAAGCCGAGGATCGGCAGGATCAGGATCAGTACGGTCCAGATCACCTTGGACCCCGTCCCGGCCGAACTGCCGAGAACATGCACGATCGCCCAGACATCCGCGATCAGGATGAGAAGGCCAAACAGGCCGCCGACTTCGATTCCCATTCTATCCAACCATTGCTGTTGCACTTAATCCGTGAACGCACCAGTGCGTCTGCGGTTCCGACCGGTGTGGTCAGGATTCGTAGAAATCGATCAGGCCGGATGTCAGGAGCCAGTATACCAAAGCGAAGACAACACCCGAGATCAGCGTGGTGGCGATCAGCTTGCGGCCGATCATCGGGTTCACCGGCGCACCCGGATCATGGCCGGGCTCAACGTTTTCCTCCCGTTTCACACCGAACGGCAGGGTAGTGAACAGGACCAGCCACCAGATTATGAAATAGATCGCGAAGCCGGAAAGAATGGACATCAGGCCTGTTCCAGCTCGACCAGCGTGCCGCAGAAATCCTTCGGATGCAGGAACAGAACCGGCTTGCCGTGGGCGCCGATCTTCGGTTCGCCGTCGCCGATCACGCGGGCGCCCTCTGCCTTCAGGCGGTCGCGGGCCGCGTAAATGTCGTCAACCTCGTAGCAGACATGATGCATGCCGCCGCCCGGGTTCTTTGCCAGGAATCCCGCAATCGGCGAGTTCTCGCCATATGGGTGCAGCAGCTCGATCTTGGTGTTCGGCAGGTCGACGAAGACCGTGGTCACGCCGTGATCCGGTTCGTCCTTCGGCGCGGAAACCTTTGCGCCCAGTGCGCCACGATAGATTGCGGATGCCGCTTCGAGGTCCGGAACGGCAATGGCGACATGATTGAGACGACCGATCATCGGCATTCACTCCTACGTTCCCGGTTTATCTGGCCCATCCGGGCACTCAGCGCAAGCGGGCGATATGCACGTCGCATTGCGGCTTCTTGCCGGTCGCGAGCCGGATGACCTGGCGGACCGCATGGCGGACGGTGGTTTCCACCTTGTCGTCGTCCTTGCGGTCGCGGGCGCGCAACTGACGGATGGCGCGTTCGACCTCCTCGATCATCTCGTCGACGATATCGTCATACTCGTCATCCTCGAGCAGGCCGAGGATGGTGACCTCCGGCTCGACCGCCAGCATGGCCGCCGCATCGAAGGTGAGCGAGATGAAGACCGCGCCCTGGAACAAGAGGCGCTTGCGCTCCTTGAAGACCGGGCTGTCGATCGGCAGCAGGCGCATCCCGTCGACGGCGAGGCGGCCGTGGAAAACCTCTTCCTTGATCGTCGCTTCCCCGTCGCTCAGCCGCACCATGGTGCCGTTCGGGGCAATGACGCTCTGGTGCACCTGGCATTCCTCGGCGAGACGCGCATGCTCTTCCATGTGCCGGCGTTCGCCGTGCACGGGAATGGCGATGCGCGGCCGCGCGATGCGGTACATCTCGGCAAGCTCGTCGCGGCCCGGATGCCCGGAGACATGGATGAAGTGGTCGCGCGCGGTGATCACGTTCACCCCCTGCTCCGCCAGCAGGTTCTGCAGCCGGCCGATGGATTTCTCGTTGCCCGGAATCATGCGCGACGAGAAGATCACGGAATCGCCCTTCTCCAGCACCACGTGCGGATGCTGGTCGGTCGCGATCTTCGAAAGCGCGGCGCGCGGCTCGCCCTGGCTGCCGGTGCAGATCAGCAGGGTCTTGTCGCGCGGCAGGAAGCCGATCTCGGTATCTGCGACAAAACTGATGTCGGGGTCGAGATAGCCGGTCGCCCGTGCCGCGTCGGCCATGCGATGCAGCGACCGGCCGACGAGGCAGACCTCGCGGCCGCATTCGCGCGCGGCATGCGCGATCGAGGAGAGCCGCGCCACGTTGCTGGCGAAGCAACCCACGGCGACACGGTTCTTGAGGCCGGCGATCAGTTCGACCAGGCTCTGCTGCACGTCGCCCTCCGACCCGGCCTCTCCCTTCAGGAAGACGTTGGTCGAATCGCAGACCATGGCGAGAATGCCCTCGTCGCCCAGTTCGCGAAGCCGGTTGGTGTCCGACACCTCGCCGATCACCGGGTCGGGGTCGAATTTCCAGTCGCCGGTATGCAGGATCGTGCCCGCCGGCGTGCGGATCGCCAGCGCGTTCGGTTCCGGTATCGAATGGGTCAGCGTGATCAGTTCGATGTTGAACGGCCCGACATCGAATCGCGCGCCGAGCTGGCGGATTTCGAGCGGCACCTCGCCGTCGAGGCCGGCTTCCTTGAGCTTGCCCATCAGGATGCGGGCCGCGAACGGGGTCGCGTAGACCGGGCAGCGCAGGAACGGCCAGAGCCAGCCGACGGCGCCCAGGTGATCCTCGTGTGCATGGGTCAGCACGATACCGGCGAGATCCTTGGCGCGCTCGATGATGAAGGCCGGATCCGGCATCACCACGTCGATACCCGGTACGTCGTCCTCACCGAAGGAGACGCCGAGATCGACCATCAGCCACTTGCCCCGGTACTCGTAGAGATTCAGGTTCATGCCGATCTCGCCGGCGCCGCCGAGCGGCAGGAAGTGAAGTGCCGGTTCAGTCATCGGTTTTCCTGTTCCAGAGATAAATGGCCCGCAGACCGCGCAACGTCAGGTCGGCGGATGCGTACTCGATAACGTCGGTGGCTTCGTAGAATACCGGCAGCGTGCCGCCGGTGCCGATCACCTTCATCGGACCGCCGTAATCCTTCTTGATGCGGGATACGATGCCCTCGATCAGGCCGACATAGCCCCAGTATATACCGGACTGCATGGCCGGTACCGTCGAATCTCCGATCGCCGATTTCGGACGCTGGATCGCGACGTTCGGCAGCTTCGCTGCCGCCATGTGCAGTGCCTGAAGCGAGAGATGCGGTCCGGGAGCGATGGCGCAGCCGATCAGGGCCCCCTCGTCGTCGACCGCGTCGAACGTGGTCGCCGTGCCGATATCGATGACGATCTTGGCGCCGTCGAACAGCAGGTTGGCGCCGACCGCGTTGACCAGCCGGTCCGCCCCCACCTCTTCCGGCCTGGGCACCTTGACCTTCAGGCCGAGATCGACACCGGGCGCGCCGACAACCATCGGGGTGACATTGAAGTATTTCCTGCACAGCGTTTCCAGGTTGAACTGCGCAGCCGGCACCACGTTGGCGATTATCACATCGCTTATGCGTTGGTGTTCGAGGCCGGAAAGGCTCATCAACTGGGTCAGCCAGACGGCATATTCGTCAGCGGTGCGGATGGCATTTGTGGCGGTGCGCCATTCACCACGCAGATGCTCGCCCTCGTACAGCGCGAAGACCACGTTGGTATTCCCGGAATCTATGACCAGCAGCATCAGCCGCCTCCCGTGCCGAAATGGATGTCGCCGGCGGTGATTGTTTTCACGCCGTCCGGCGTTTCGAGAAGAAGTGCCCCGTCTTCATTGATATCCTTGAAAGTGCCGGACATCTTCGTGCTGCCGAAATCGACGGTGATTGCCTCACCCCGGCCCTTGGCGAACACGAGCCACTGGCGCCGGATCGGGGAGAAACCGTCATCGGCCCAGGTCCGGATATGGCGGAGAAAATAGCGGCAGAAGGCGGCCAGCATGTCGTCGGGTGCGATGCCGGGCTGGGCGCTCTCTGTGAAACTGGTCGCCTTGTAGGGCGTGTCTTCCGGGCTTGCCGCGAGATTGACGCCGATGCCGAGAATGACGAAATCCGGATGCTCGTTATCGCCCGAATTCTCCGTCTCCAGCAGGATGCCGGCGCATTTCGCGTCGAACAGCAGCATATCGTTCGGCCATTTGAGCGCGAGGTCGGAATGCGGCGGCAGCAGCGACGCCGATGCCTCGACAAGCGCCAGTCCGGCGACGAAGCCGATCTGGGCGGCTTCCTGCACCGGGCATTCCGGGCGCAGCAGCAGCGAGAAGCAGAGATTCCCGGGCAGTGACGACCATGAACGTCCCCGCCGTCCGCGACCGGCGGTCTGGCGCGCGGCCATGACGATGAGCCCCTCTTCCGCACCGTTACGGGCAAGCGTGCGCAACTCGTCGTTCGTGCTGGCGCATTCCTCCAGGAAAACGAGGCTGAAACCGGGCGGCAGATCGAGGTCGCGCGTCATCGCGCGTGTCCGGTCAACCCTGGAACAGCGCGCTCGCCGCCACCTGGGCTCCATCCAGCAGCGGCTGCGGGAAGACGAAGAACAGGAGCGTGAACAGGCCGGTGCCGATCAGCACGAACTTCATCACCGGGGCGGTGCGCTCGAACGGCTCCACGGCGTCATCGAAATACATGATCTTGATGATGCGAAGGTAGTAGAAGGCGCCGATGACGCTGGCAACGACGCCGAGCACGGCAAGGGTGTAGAGCCCGGCATCGACCGCCGCCCAGAACACGAACAGCTTGCCGAGGAAGCCGGCCGCCGGCGGAATCCCGGCCATCGAGAACATGAACAGCGCCAGTACTGCCGCCATCATCGGGTTGGTCTTCGACAGGCCGCCGAGTTCGGAGATCGCGGTGACCTGCCGCCCTTCGCGGCGCATCGAGAGGATGCAGGCAAAGGCGCCGATATTCATGAACAGGTAGATCGCCATGTAGAACAGCGTGCCGCGGACACCGTCCGCGTTGCCGACGGCGAGGCCGATCAGCGCATAGCCGATATGGCCGATCGAGGAATAGGCCATCAGCCGCTTGATGTTGTCCTGCGCGATGGCGGCGATCGAACCGAGCGCCATGGAGAGGATGGAAACGAAGATGACGATCTGCTGCCACTGGTCGATCAGGTCGCCGAACGGACCGGTCATGACCCGCAGGAACAGCGCGATGGCGGCGATCTTCGGCGCCACGGCGAACAGGGCCGTCACCGGGGTCGGCGCGCCTTCATAGACGTCCGGCGTCCACATGTGGAACGGCACGGCCGATACCTTGAAGGCAAGGCCGCAGAGGATGAAGACGATGCCGATGATCATGCCGACACCGGGTTCATTGCCGCCGGCGAACTTCGCGGCGATCACCGTGAAATCGGTCGAACCGGTGTAGCCGTAGACCAGCGAGGCACCGTAGAGCAGCATGCCGGACGCAAGCGCGCCGAGGACGAAATATTTCAGGCCGGCTTCCGTCGACTTCACGGAATCGCGGTTGAAGGCGGCCAGCACGTAGAGCGACAGGCTCTGCAACTCTAGGCCGAGATAGAGCGACATCAGGTCGTTGGCCGAGACCATCATCATCATGCCTAGCGAGGCGATGACGATCAGCACCGGGAATTCGAAACGTTCCAGCTTGTTGGCGCGCAGGTAGGGCAGCGACATGACCACGCCGAGCGCTGTCGCGAGCAGGATGAGCAGCTTGGCGAAGCTGGCGAAATCGTCGGCCAGGAACAGCCCGCCGAAGGCTGCCCCCGCCCCGCCGCCGATCACCAGTGCCGCGGTCACGCCGAGCGAGGCCACCGAGGCGATGGAGACACGGTTGAGCGCCGCGGCAGCGGGGGAAAAGGCGCCGAGCATCAGGAGCGCCATCGCCGCGACGGCGAGGAACGCTTCCGGATAGATGAGGGCGAGATCCTGCGAGAATGTCATTGGCGCGCCTCTTTACTTCGCCGTCGCGACGGCATTTGCCGCGGCGTCCAGTGCAGCCGTGTAGTTGTTGAGCAGATTGTCGACGCTGGCATGCATCGGGTCGAGGAAGGTCGATGGGTAGACCCCCATCCAGATCGTCAGGATGATCAGCGGCACGAAGATCGCGATCTCGCGCGGGCTGAGGTCGAGGATCGACTTGAGATCGTCCCTGGTCAGTTTGCCGAACACCACCCTGCGGTACAGGAACAGCATGTAGGCGGCGCCGAGGATGACGCCGAGCGCCGCGAACAGCGCCACCGTCGAATTGACCTGGAACACGCCGAGCAGGATCAGGAACTCGCCGACGAAACCGGCCGTTCCCGGCAGGCCGACCGAGGCCAGCGTGAAGACCAGGAAGACCAGCGCATAGGCGGGCATGCGGTGCACGAGACCGCCATAGCGGGAGATCTCGCGGGTATGCATGCGGTCATAGATGACGCCGACGCAGAGGAACAGGGCGCCGGACACCAGCCCGTGGGCCAGCATCTGGATCAGCGCGCCTTCCATGCCCTGCGTGGTCGCCGAGAAGATGCCGATGGTCACGAAGCCCATATGCGCGACCGAGGAATAGGCGATCAGCTTCTTCATGTCTTCCTGGGCGAGCGCGACCAGGGAGGTGTAGACGACCGCGACGACCGAGAGGAAATACATCAGCGGCGTGAAGAATTCGGAGGCTTCCGGCAGGATCGGCAGCGAGAAACGGATGAATCCGTAGGCCCCCATCTTCAAGAGCACGCCGGCCAGGATCACCGAACCCGCCGTCGGGGCTTCCACGTGGGCGTCCGGCAGCCAGGTATGGACCGGCCACATCGGCACCTTCACCGCGAAGGAAGCGAAGAATGCCAGCCAAAGCCAGTACTGCCAGTCCACCGGGATATCGGCGCCCTGGACCAGGACCGCGATGTCGGTGGTGCCGGTCTGGAAATAGATCGCGATGATCGCCAGCAGCATCAGCACCGAGCCGAGCAGCGTGTACAGGAAGAACTTGAAGGCCGCGTAGACCCGCCGCTTGCCGCCCCAGACGCCGATGATCAGGAACATCGGGATCAGGACCGCCTCGAAGAACATGTAGAAGCCGATGAAATCCAGCGCGCAGAACATCCCGACCATCATGGTCTCGAGGATGAGGAAGGAGATCATGTACTCCTTCACGCGGACCTGGATGGCTTCCCAGCTCGACAGGATGCAGAGCGGCGTCAGGAAGGTCGAGAGCAGCACGAACCACATGGAGATGCCGTCGACGCCCATGTGGTAGGAGATGCCGATCGACGGCAGCCATTCCACTTTCTCGACGAACTGGAAGCCGGCCTGTTCATTGTCGAAGCCGCCCCAGATGAACAGCGACAGCACGAAGGTGATCAGAGAGGTCCAGATCGCCATCCAGCGGGCGTTGCGCGACGCCACCGCCGCTTCGCCGCGGGCGAGGACGAGGATCAGCACTGCCCCGAACAGCGGCAGGAAGGTGACCAGCGAGAGGAGGTAGTCGATCTGCATGTCGCTTTATCCCACCTTCACGAGCAGATACCAGCTCACCAGCAGCACGATGCCGATCAGCATCGCGAAGGCATAGTGATAGAGATATCCGGTCTGCAGTCTTGCCGCGCCCTTCGACGCCATGCGCGTGAGAAACGCCATGCCGTTCGGGCCGCCGCCATCGATGATGATGCCGTCGCCGCCTTTCCAGAAGATCCGGCCGAACCAGAAGGCCGGCTTGACGAGGACGTAGTCGTAGAGTTCGTCCCAGTACCACTTGTTGAGCAGGAACTGGTAGATGCCCTGGAAGCGCCCGGCGATTGCCGCCGGGATGCCCGGGTTCTGGATGTAGAACAGCCAGGCCAGCGCGATGCCGGTGACGCCGCACGCGATCGGCAGGACCTTGACCCAGGTCGGCACGTTATGCGCCTCGT
>JAVKCR010000123.1:0-1512 GCA_040222645.1 Rhodospirillales bacterium | reverse complement strand
ATCGGCATGGGCTGCAGCCCCGGGGCCACGAACATGCTGGGTGCCTACGGGGCAAGGAATGTCTCCGGGAAGGTTTGCATCGATGTGGAATACGTCACGCACCGTGCGCTGAATCCGAGCCCCGGCCTGCTGGAGACCGGGCTGCGGCAGTTCTACACGCATATTCGCGCGCCGCTGTACGAGGATGGCGTCCTGAAGGAGATGATGCCGTTCGACGGGCACAAGGTCGTTAACTTCCCGACCATCGACGAGGATGTGGAACTGGTCTACACGCCGCATTCCGAGCCGCAGACGATCCCGTTGTTCGTGAAGGGCCTGTCGCGGGTCTCGGTCCGGGGAACCTACCACCCGGAAATGATGAGACTGCTGCGGGCGCTGTACGATTTCGGCCTGCTGGACAACGACAGGAAGGTGACGGTCGACGGGACCGAGCACGATTTCCGACCGCTTCTCAAGCAAGCGTTGATGGGCGATGGCAAACCCCGGCCGGCGGGCTTGAAGCCCAAGTACATATTGCGTGTCGTGGTAACCGGTGAAGAGGCCGGCCTGACGCGCCGGAAAGAGATCGTTATGGGTAACCCGGACGGCTGGGACCCCTTGCCGCAAGGCCGGATGACGTCGTTGCCGACATCATTCGCGGCGCAGTTGATTGCCCGCGGCGAGTTCGTATCTCCCGGTGTGTGCGGTCCTGAATTGCTGGAGGACGGGCAGGTGGAAGCGTGTCTCGATCACCTGCGTGACCGGGGGCTATGGGTTGATATTATGGAGAGCACATCCAATCGTTAACCGCATTGAGAACCTGGACTTCTGTGATATAGCGCATCCTCTGTCGGGGCGGAACAAGTGGCTGTGGCGTGTTCTTGCGGGGATGCTCCGGTGTTGTGTTGCGAAGTCTGAGCAATCGCCTGTCGCCCGTATGGTGAAGTTTGAGATTGTTCGGCAGTTTGCTCGGTAGCCTATCGCGCTGATTTTGGAGAGTTCCGGATATCTATGACGTCCAGCAAGAAATCCAGAAAGTCGGAATTCGGCGGAGAGACCGGAACGATCGGCAAGGCGCTGACGGTTATCCGTTATTTTGTCGATCATCAGGAAAGCTGGGGTGTCCGGGAACTGGCGGCAACACTGGACCAGCCGCAAAGCTCGATTCACCGTATCCTGAAGACGCTCAAGGCGGAGGGGTTGCTTGAATTCGACAAGCAGCGCCAGAAGTATGAGATCGGGCTGGAGTTCTACAGGATCGCGGCGGTGATTAACCAGAAAATGGAATTCTCCCGCATCGCCCACCCGTATTTACGGGACCTGGTCGAGGAAGTCGGTGAAACCTGCGTTCTCTCGATCCTGGATCTCGAAGAGAGCAGGATCGTTCACGTATCGGCCCGCGAATGCTCGAACCCCTTGCGATACGAGCCGCCCGTCGGTCTGTCGGAAAAATTGTCCGAATGCTCGATGGGCTGGGCGTGCCTGGCGTTCCTGGCTGTCCGTGACCGGATGGAAACCATGGATGGAAAAGCC
>JAVKCR010000122.1:0-7345 GCA_040222645.1 Rhodospirillales bacterium | reverse complement strand
CCGCTCTGGCTCGCCTCGGCGCTGGCGAAACTGCAGTCGGGCGCCGAGCGGATCGACAATATCGATGCCGAGCGCAACCCGGCGACGGCGCATCTCTTCATCGTCAACCCGCTGCATGCCCGCTCGCATGACAGCCTGTTCTCGACCCATCCCGACATGGGTGAACGCATCCGCCGGCTGCAGGCCATGGCGGGCGGCGCGGCCCCCAGCCGCAATCCCTGGGGCTGAGGGATTGGCCCCCCGCACAGGTCGCGACCGCCAGCCCGCCCGCCAGGAAACCGCGAGCCCGGCACGGGCGCTCGCCCGCGATCTCCTGCATGACACCGTCGACCGAGGCCGGCCGCTGCCGGAAGGCTCCCTCGGCAACCTCGCCCCGGCGGACGAGGCCTTCGCCCGCCGGCTGGCGCGCACCGCGATCCGCCGCGTCGGCGATATCGACCAGCTGGTCGCGCAGCTGATGGAACGGCCGCTGCCGGAAAGCTCGAGCCGGACGCGCAACGCGCTGCGCATCGGCGTCTGCGAGCTGGAATTCATGGAAACCGCCGATCATGCGGCGACCGACGAGGCGGTGCGGCTCGCCGATCCGCGCCACACGGGACTGGTCAACGCGGTGCTGCGCAACCTGGTGCGCCGGCGCGACAGCCTCGACCGGCAGGCAGCCCCCGGCGCCAACCTGCCGGACTGGCTGTACCGGTCATGGGTCAAGGCCCACGGCGCCGACCGCGCCGCCGCCATCGCCGATGCGCTGCGCGCCGAGCCGCCCCTCGACCTGACCTGCCCGAAAGATGCCGCCGCATGGGCTGAAAGGACCGGTGGCGCGCTTCTTCCGCCCTCGACCATCCGGCTCGCCGGCGGTGCGGTGACCACGCTGCCCGGCTACGCCGACGGCGCCTGGTGGGTGCAGGACCGGGCGGCCTCGCTGCCGGCCACCCTGCTGGGCGATGTCGCCGGCCTCGAGGTCGCCGATCTCTGCGCCGCGCCGGGCGGCAAGACGGCGCAACTGGCCGCCACCGGGGCGCGGGTCACCGCGCTGGACCGCTCGGCGAAGCGGCTGGAACGGCTCTCGGGGAACCTGGCGCGGCTCGGTCTCGCGGCGGAGACCGTCGTGGCCGACGCCGCGAGCTGGGAACCGGGCCGGAAATTCGACGCCGTGCTGCTCGACGCGCCCTGCTCGGCGACCGGCACGCTCCGGCGCCATCCGGACGTCGCCTGGACCAAGCGGCCCGCCGACGTCGCCTCGCTTGCCGAGGTCCAGCGGCGCATCCTCGCCGCGGCGGCGAACCTCGTCGCCGAGCGCGGCCGGCTGGTCTATTGCGTCTGCTCGCTGCAGCCGGAGGAGGGACCGGCGGTGATCGAGGATTTCCTGAAAGCGCGACCGGACTGGCGGCTCGACCCCGTCACGACGTCAGAATTGCCGGACCTCGACACAACAATCCGGCCGGACGGCACGGTTCTGACCGCCCCGGATGTTGCCGCATCGGACGGCAGCCTCGACGGTTTCTACATGGCGCGACTGAATCGCAAGACTGCCTGACGGCCTGTCTTTGGGTCAAACCGTCATCACCATGACGATGGTATTATTTCTGAATTGCGTTACTCCTTGATCTTCATGAGCAGGTCAGAGAACGGGCGCTTTTCAGAAACTCCCCGACCGTATTGCCAACCACCTCGTACCCCCTTGGCGTATAATGCATGTCTACAGCGTAATAGAGCGGGTCTGAACTCGCCCGCGCCGCAGCACGCAAATTTTCGGTCGGATCGATCACAGGAACCGCCACACCGTCAATCAGGCGTTCAATCGGATACCGTATATCGGATACCGAAACATCTGGACTGACCTCTTCCTCCGGGGATTCGCCGTAGATTTCCGCTTTTGTAGGTTGCACGACGAGAACAAGGCATTTACCCCCCCCCGTGCAACTTTTTAGAGAATTTATTGATCTGCGCGGCGGCGCTGTCCGCAACGATATCGGCAAGAGCACGTTCGCGGTGATAGGATTGCACGGATATCCGGTATCCCCTGAAATGCGCCTCCCGGGCCTCTGCCTGCAAGTCGCGATCTCGCAGCAGACTACGCATGACTTCCGGCATATCCGCATGCGATTCTGAGGCAAAGTCTTCCGACGCCTTCACAGCTTTCCGGCGTTCCTCGAGGATATCTGGCGGCGGCGCAGCGGAACTCGGACAAGGCGGGTAGAAGTTCCGCAAGGCAACATTGGCCCATTCATAGCGGCGACGAAGCACTTCCGAGACGGTCAACAGCGTCCTGATATTGTAGAAGGCCGCGTTCATCCGCTCACAACCCTCATCATAGCTTAGCGCGAGAGCCCGCTTCTTCAGGTCGTCCGCCGAGCGGAACAATACGAGACGATTGCGGGAATAAGCGGAATCGATGAAATCAGAATCCGCGTCGAAACTCATCACTACGAGATCGTGCGGGAAATGCCCGGCGAAGCGATCATAATTGTCGGTGTATCCGGCGATGCCCGCACCGACGAACGAGAGATTGAGAATATCGATATCGCCAGCGGTTCGCTCGGCGGTCTCCACCCAGTTCTTCTCAAGGGACGTGGCGCCAACGCCGCGGCCAAAGGAATCGCCAATAACGATCGCCTTGCGAGGCTTGTCCGCATCGATGCCGTCATCGAAAATACCGACGCCGAGATCCTTGGAGTGCCAGACAGCAAACCGGTCGACGAATTCGCCGGTATTGTATGTGGTGACGGTCGTTCCCGGCTCGTAGCCAATGGCCCCCGACGTCGGGTCAACCATGATCTTCTCAAGCGAAGCCTTGCGCTCCGCATAGAGCGCGACATAGCGGTCACCCTGCAAGATGCCGGACCAGACATATGCGGCGGCGATTTCGACGATGGCGGCAGTGAATATCGTGAGGATCACGAAATAGAGGATGTAAAATGTGCGATTCGACCTAGCCAAGGAATTCTCCACCGCAATCACAAGCGCTTGAATATCTGGATGCCGGAATTCCCAGTTTGCGATGTTCAAGATCGCCAGTAAATGTCCTTATCCGTTGGGGTCCGAGAAAACAACGTGCAACCCGCAGCAAAAGCGATCTCCATGTTTACCTCTCCCAGTTCGGCTGATAGACACAGCCCGACTGTATTCCCCACCCGCGGCGCGACATGACCACAGACAAGGACGACGTCCAGATCGGCTCGGAGAAGGGCTTCGGCATCGTCTTTGCCGTGGTCTTCCTCATCGTAGCACTCTGGCCGCTGCCGTTCGGCGGCACGGTCAGGCTCTGGGCGCTTGCCGTGGCGGCCGCCCTGCTCGGCATCGCCTACCTGGTGCCGCGGCTGCTCCGGCCGTTCAACCTGGTCTGGTTCCGCTTCGGGCTGCTGCTGCACAAGATCGTCAACCCGGTGGTGATGGGGCTGATCTTCTTCGGTGCTGTGCTGCCGACCGGTCTCCTGATGCGGCTGTTCGGCAAGGACCCGCTGCGTCTCGGCTTCGACAAGGACGCCGCGAGCTACTGGATCGACCGCGACCCGCCGGGGCCCGACCCCTCCTCGATGCGCAACCAGTTCTGAGGCGCCGACAATGTCCTTCATTTCCGAGTTCTGGCAGTTTCTCAAGGCGCGCAGGAAATTCTGGCTGCTGCCGGTGATCATCATGATGGTGGTGTTCGGTGGCCTCGTCGTGCTCGCCATGGGCTCCGCCATCGCCCCCTGCAGCTACACCCTGTTCTGAGCCGGCGATGATCGTTCTCGGCCTCTCCGCCTTCGGGCACGATTCCGCCGCCGCGCTGGTCCGCGACGGCGCGGTGATCGCGGCGGCGCAGGAGGAGCGCTTCACCCGGCGCAAGCATGATTCGCGCTTTCCCGAGCATGCCATCCGCTATTGCCTCGAGGAGGCCGGCATCGCGCTCGGCGATGTCGACCAGGTCGCTTTCTACGACAAGCCGTTCCTCAAGTTCGAGCGCCTGCTGGAGACCTACCTCGCCTTCACGCCGCGGGGTTTCACCTCCTTCAAGACCGCGCTGCCGGTCTGGCTGCGCGAGAAGCTGTTCCAGAAGGACCTGCTGGCGAAGGAACTGAAGAAGTACGACCCGGATTTCGACTGGAAGAACCGGCTGCTGTTCGCCGAGCATCATTTCAGCCATGCCGCCAGCGCCTATTACCCGTCGCCCTTCGAGGAGGCGGTGGTGCTGACCATGGACGGGGTCGGCGAATGGGCGACCACGTCACTGGCCATCGGTCGCGGCGCGGATCTCACGATCCGCAAAGAAATCCACTTCCCGCATTCGCTCGGCCTGCTCTACTCGGCGATGACCTATTACACCGGCTTCAAGGTCAATTCCGGCGAATACAAGGTGATGGGCCTCGCCCCCTACGGCGAACCGAAATACGCGGACCTGCTGCTCGACCATGTCATGGACCTGAAGCAAGACGGCTCCTTCCGGCTCGACCAGTCCTATTTCGATTATTGCACCGGCCTGCGCATGACCAACGACCGCTGGGACGAGCTGTTCGGCGGCCCGGCGCGCCAGCCCGAGGAATTGCTGACCCAGAAGCACATGGACCTCGCGGCCTCGGTGCAGGCGGTGATCGAGGAGGCGGTGCTCCGGCTGACCCGCGCGGCGGCGAAGGAGACCGGCATCCGCAATCTCTGCCTCGCCGGCGGGGTGGCGCTGAACTGCGTCGCCAACGGCAAGGTGCTACGCGACGGCGCCTTCGAGAAGGTCTGGGTGCAGCCGGCCTCCGGCGATGCCGGCGGCGCGCTGGGTGCGGCGATGGCGGCCCACCACCACCACAACGGCGCGCCCCGGACGCTCAACGGCAAGCTCGACGGCATGGCCGGCTCCTATCTCGGACCGTCCTTCGAGCAGGCGGAGATCGAACGCCGGCTGACCGCCGCGGGAGCCGTGTTCGAGATTGTTTCCGACGCCGAGCTGATCGCGCAGACCGCCGACGCGCTGGCTTCCGAACAGGCCATCGGCTGGTTCCAGGGCCGCATGGAATACGGGCCGCGGGCGCTCGGCGCGCGCTCGATCATCGCCGACCCGCGTTCGCCGGCGATGCAGAAGACGCTCAATCTCAAGGTGAAGTACCGCGAATCCTTCCGGCCCTTCGCGCCCTCGGTGCTGCGCGAGGATGTCGCGGACTGGTTCGAGATCGACGGCGACAGCCCCTACATGCTGATGGTCGCCAACGTGGTCGAAGGCCGCCGCAAGGCGATGACCGGGGAAGAGGAAGCGCTGTTCGGCATCGACAAGCTGAACGTGCCGCGCTCGGATATCCCGGCGGTCACCCATGTCGATTACTCGGCCCGCATCCAGACCGTGCATGCCGAGACCAACCCGCGCTACCACGCGCTGATCGCCGCCTTCAAGGACCGCACCGGCTGCCCGGTGGTGGTCAATACCAGCTTCAACGTGCGCGGCGAGCCGATCGTCTGCACCCCGGAAGACGCCTTCCGCTGCATGATGGGCTCCGAGATCGACCTGCTCAGCATCGGCAATTGCCTGCTGCGCAAGGAAGCGCAGGACCCGGCGCTGAAACTCGACTACAAGAACGCCTTCGAACTCGACTGACGCCGGCGCGAGCCGGCCGGACCGTGGAACCGCCACCACCATGACATTGCTGGAACGCATCACCGCCCTGGCGCTCGACGGTCCCGCCGGCCGGGCCTGGCTTGGCCGTGCGCCCTCGGTCGAGATCATCGCCCCGGCGCCGGATGTCCGCGACGGCTCGGCGGAACGCGGGACTGCGATCATCGAGCGGGTGGAACAGGGATTCATCTCCGACTGGGACGGCGGCCTCGGCGAGCAGGCGCGGGAAGAAGCGCACGGCTTCGACTGGCTGCGCGACCTCCGCGCCGCCGGTGACGAGCGCGCGGTCCGCAGCGCGGTGAAACTGTTCACGGACTGGCTCGCCCGCGCCGACGGCGATCTCGGCTATCCCGCCCGCCCGGCAATCGCCGCCCGCCGGCTCGCCAACCTGCTGCGCTCGCCGCAGCTGTTCCAGGAGGCAGAAGCACAGGCGGCACTCCGCCACCAGGTTGCGCGCGACCTGCAACGCCTGGCCGTCTGGGCACGGCTGCCGCTCGGGCCCGCAGCGGGGTTCGCCGTCGGCCAGGCGCTGATCACCGCGGCGGCCTCGCTGGCCCGCCAGCGCAAGCTCGCCAGCCGCGGCGAGATGCTGGTGCTCGACCGGCTCGATGCGCTCGCACGATCCGACGGCTCGGCCATCGACGGCACCCCGCGCGCCACCTTCCTGCTGCTCGAGAACCTCGTGCAGGTCCGGCTCTGCCTGCGCGCCGGCGGCGGCAAGATCGGCACGCCGCTGGGAGCGGCGATCGACAGGACGGCCGCCGCCGTGCGCACGATGCGCCATCCCGACGGGGATTTCACCGGCTTCCGGGGGCCGACCGGCCTCTCGACCCACCGCATCGGCCGCCTGTTGTCGGCCAGCCGGACGCCGGCCCAGCCGGTCGCGATCCTGCGCCATTGCGGCATCGCGCGGATGGCGCGCGACGATCTCTTCGTCTTCATGGGCGGCGCCGGCACGGATTCCCTGCCGGTCGAGTTCTCCGCCGACGCGCGGCGGCTGCTCGTCACCCGCGATGCCGGCCGCCGCTCCGGCCTCGTCCAGCCGCAATTGCGCGCCGCCGGCGTCACGCTGAACCATGATTCCAGCGAGGCCGGCCAGGTCCTGACCGGCAGGGCCGAGGATGGCGGGGTTCGGCATGACCGCACAATCTTCCTGCCCTTGAAGGGCTTCGAGATCCGCGGCGAGGACCGCGTCGCCGGCAGCCGGGTACAGGAGATCAGGATCGAGTTCCACCTCGCGCCGGGCTGCGACGTCGCGCGCACGTCCGACGGCGCGTCGCTGATCCTCCGGCCCGGCGAACGCCGCGCCGGCTGGCGATTCCGGTTCCGCGGCGCGGAGGCGGAAATCCTCGACAGCGCCGATCCGGAGACCGGTCGGCGGGCCGCGACAATCGTCCTGAAATCCATCGCCGGCGAGGGCGAAACCGTCGTCAACTGGGGCCTGCGGCGTATCGAGGGTTGAAATCCCGGCATCCCGTGCTGTTATCGCCACCGCCACCCGAAACCAGGAACCCGACCGCCAAGATGAAACGTCGCCTGCTCAACCTGCTGATCGGCCTGGTGCTCGGCATCGCCCGGACGGCCGATTGCCTGGTCGCCGCGGTGACGGGGCGGCAGCGGATGATCGCGTCGGGACTCGC
Source organism: Rhodospirillales bacterium (assembly GCA_040222645.1). Lineage (GTDB taxonomy): Bacteria > Pseudomonadota > Alphaproteobacteria > Rhodospirillales > HT1-32 > HT1-32. The sequence goes on along the minus strand of JAVKCR010000122.1, from coordinate 133 downwards.
CGACCGGCTGGAGCCGGTGCACAGGCAGCCGACCCGCTACGGGGAGATGCGCTTCGCCACCCCGTCGGAAGCCTGCCTGATGCGGGCCGAGACCTTCTTTGCCAAGGAGCCTGACACCATCGCCTGGATCGAG
>JAVKCR010000121.1:0-3874 GCA_040222645.1 Rhodospirillales bacterium | reverse complement strand
CCAGCTGATCGACATAGCGCCGGGTTACGCCGCCGATCTCGCGGCGGACCACCAGCCACAGTTGGTCGCGCAAGCCTCCCGGTACCACGGTAACGCTCTCGACGATCCCGTGACCGGTGGTCGCGGCCGACCCGCCGACATGGTGGCGATGCCAGGCGACCACGTCCTGGTCGCGCTCGTAGGTCATGCCGACAAGCTGGCCGTCATTCAGGCACATCCAGACGATGGAATCCGGGTCCTGCGCATAGGCGATCTCGCGGATGCCCGGCCGCGTCATATGCTCGCTGAGCAGCGAAAGATCCGGCGAGACGAAGCGGTCGACATCGAAGGAATAGACGAACTCGCGGATACGCCGCCGGTTGCGTCCGACGAACAGCGTCACCGCCCCGGTCTGCACCGGCTGGATCGCCGCCGAACCGTAGGTGGTGTGGCGCTTGCCCTTGACGCTGTTCGGGGTCAGCGCCTCGTTGACGCCCGCCCCGGCCAGCGTCCGGGTGGCGCCGGAGGTACCGATCTGCAATTGCTGGTCCTCGGCGATCCAGCGGATGGCGTTGACCTGCCCGGCGGAGATGGTGAATTCGAGACCGTCATCGTCTTCCGGCCCGGTGGTCAGGTTCTCGAAATCGCCGGTCCTGGAAAACCACAGCGTCTGCGGTTCCGCTGGCGTCGAGCCCCAGCCGAGCCGGTCCTCGTAGAACCCGACGACACGGGGATAATTGCCCTCCGCCCAGGCCTCCGGGGCGGCGGTGAAGGCGATCTCCTCCAGCGACCAGGAGGCGTGGCCGGTGCGGCTCAGCCGCCGCGGCGCGAAATCGCGGTGCGCGAGGTAGAGCACGTCGGCGGATTGGGTGTAATGCAGTTCCGCGAGGTCGCTGTCGGCGAAGGGGGCGCCCACCTCGACGATCGCATCGTCGATGAAGCGGACATCGTCGAGCGTCGGCGAACCGGCGCCGAACAGGAACTGGATATGAAAGGTCGTGTTCCCTTCGCCCGGCGTGAACTGCCGGGTATGGAAGCCCGACTGGCAGTCGCTGTCGGCCATGATATCGGCGGCGCCGGCGGTCGAGCCGACGCGCAGCGTGACGAAATCCCCCGCCGCACCCCCGACGGTGAAGGCGAGAACCACCTCGACCTCCGGGTCGGTGACCGCGACGCCTTGCGTGAGGGTGCCGGTCGAGGCGAAAGCCGCGGCCCCCGACGACCAGGATACCGCCCCGCCGGTCGTCCAGCCGCTGAGGTCGGTCTCGAAGGCGCCGTTGAGGAGGGCGGCGTCGGTGTCCTCCACATAGACCACCCCGCCGTCGCGCATGAAGCGGAAATTGCCGTCGCCTGCGACGATGACATAGGCCTCGTCGGTGGAGAACTCGAAGGGCAAGAGCCGCGCCTGCTTGTCGCTGTCCTTCACCTCCGCGACGAAACGGGTGCCGGGCCGCACGGTCAGGCCGCCATGCGGCAGCACGATCCAGTTGCGGCAGGTCTCGAGCCCGGTCTGGTACATGGTGAGATCGACCCGCGACGACAGCCGCGGGCTGAGTTCGCCCCGCGAGAAGGAGGGCTGGATGGGGACCGCCTTGACCATCAGAATCGCGCCTCGATCCAGCTCGAATTCTCGACCGGGCTGATGGTGCCCTCGACCCCGTCGATGACGCGGGCCTCGCCGATCTTGTCGAAATAGACCTGCCGTGCATCCGCCGCCATGGAGCGTGAACCGGTCAGGTTGTAGGCGATCTGCCAGGCCAGCCTTGCGGCGATGGCGTCGGTCAGCAGCGGGTCGAAATCGCTCGGGTCGGTCAGCCGCCGGACATAGAGGATATCGAGCGGCGCTTCGGCATCGGTGAGCACGCGCCGCCCCTCGACCCGGTGCGGCATTGTCGGCGCATCGTAATGGCCGCCCTGCGTGACCGGCAGCAGGCGCAGGCAGTCCGACGGCAGCTGGTACTGCCGCGCGAAGCCGAAGGCGGGTGCGGCCGCCATCAGCGGCAGGCGGGCCCGCGTCATCGCGCAGTTCCAGGGATGGGCGCGCAGAACCGCGTCGCGCATGACGGGATAGTTGCGGTCGCAGAGCCGCGCCTGCTTCGTGTTGTCGCTGAGATCGGCGATGGCGTAATCGCCGAGCAGGTCGAGCGCCATGCGGCAGATGCCGACGATGGAAGTCATCTGTTCACCTCGCGGTGGGGGAATAGGAAAAGGGCGGGAAGCCGCTGCTCCCCGCCCTTCGGTTGGATCGCCGGAAAGGCTCCGGGATCAGTCGGTGTAGGTCACCATCACGGTGATTGTGCCGGCGCCGGTGCCGACGGTGTCGCCGGTCAGCACCAGGTCGTACCATTTGTGCGGGTCCTCGGTGAGGCCCGCATCCTCGAACACGCGGTTGCCGACCTCGGCGATGTCGCGGGCCTCGAAGGCGAGTTCCACGCCGGCGGTCGAGGCGGACGAGAGGTCGATTGCAGACGCATAGGCGTCGTCGTCGATTGCCGCCCCGTCGTCGATCTCGGCGAGGCCGATATCGAACGCGGCGCCGTCGGTGATCGCATCGTTGAAGACGAGGATCGAGGCGATCCGCCAGCCCGACCAGACCCGCGCAAGGCGGTAGGTCGAGCCGTTATCGTCGCCGGCCGCGACCTCGACGCTGCCGAGGATCTGGCGGAGCCTGCCGCCGGCGATGTAGGAGCCGGTGAAGACGGCGGGTTTCGCATCGGCATTGGCGAGCGCCGCTGCCTTGGTGTTCACGATAGCCATGGGTCAGTTCTCCTTCAGGCTCAGGATTCGGCGCATTTGATCTCGACGACCTTGCCCTCTTCCATCCGCACCGCGCCGACATCCATCGCCGCGTAGACCTGGGTGGAATAGGACTTGTCGGCGCGTTCGGTGACCTTCGCGGTCACGCCCTTGCGCTTGGCCAGCAGCATGCCGCTGCGCGCCCAGACGGGGACGCGGCGGAAGCCGGAGGCGTCCTCCTCCAGCCGCTCGATGCCGATGAAGTTGAAGCCCATGAACTTCACGACTTCTCCCTCGTCGAGCTTGTTGACCAGGGTGTAGTCGCGGTTGACGATCTCGTCGTCGTTCAGGAGGTCCTCGAACTGCTCGGCGGTGATGGCGCAATAGAGCGCCTCGTCCGGGTCGATTTCGTTCTGGCGGAACAGCTTGCGCGCCGCCTTCAGCTTGGCCGCATTGAGCCCGACATTGCCGGAACCGCCATTGCCGATTGTGACCGCGACCTGCTGGCTCGACGGGAAGGAGGCGATGCCGTCCGCCTCCTCGCCGGTGGTGGCGTAGGCGAAGAAGGCGGCGACGATCTCGTCGTCCATCGCCCGGTTGAGCGCGAACATGGCGTTCTGGGTATAGGCCGAGGTCGGGTCGCCGACGAGCTGCACCTTGTCCGCCTCGTCGATGAGGTCGGCCCATTCGTAGTAGCTGGCGAAGACCCAGCGCCGGTCGTGCGGCGTCTCGATCAGCGGGGTGTCGCCGTGGCGCGTGGTGCGCTTCAGCGCGGCGGTCGGCCCGATGCGGTCGAACGCGCCCTTCTTGCCCTGCAGCATCTCCGTGCGGACGGCGGGCGCCAGCCGCGAGGGTTTCTGCTGCAGCAGGATGTCGATCGTGTTGCGGTACTGCACCGACCGGCTGGTGGTGACTTGATTGGACATGCATGTCCTCCAATCGATTGGATTCCAGGGGGGTGATGTCCGATGGGTTTGCCCGCGCGGGCTCAATCGCCGCCGCGGACCCGTCTCGGCCGTCAACGCCGGCCTCCGGCGGCCCGTCTTTCCGGGCGGTCAACCGGACCCGCGGGAGGCGCGGGCTTTCCGGTGGGATGGGGGTGGTAGCGGGATGTGAGGTGTGAGGGGAACTGCGTTCTGGCTAGCCTCTCTCCAAATCG
>JAVKCR010000120.1:0-6127 GCA_040222645.1 Rhodospirillales bacterium | reverse complement strand
ATACGGCGACATGGTGCCGGGATCGACATTGAGGTAGGGATCGAGCTTGCGAAGTCTCACCGTGTAGCCGCGGGATTGCAGCAACGCGCCGAGAGCGGCGGAAGCGAGACCCTTGCCAAGTGAGGAGACCACGCCGCCTGTGATGAATATGAACCGCGCCATGGGCGGCTAACCTACAGCATTGTTTGGCGCGACAGGAAGTGCCGCGGCGGAAAAAAGCGAAAAGCGACCGAAATCAGTCGTTTGTAGGGGCCGCCGGCTTGGCCGGTTCTGCCGGCACGGCCGGCGTCTGCGCGGGAATCGACTGAACGGCGCCGGCGGTGCGGTCCGACTCGCCGATCACGGCTAGACCAAGGCTCGACAGCATGAACAGCGTGGCAATGATGGCGGTCGCCCGGGTCAGCAGGTTGCCGGCGCCGCGCGACGTCATCAGGCCCCCGCCCCCGCCACCGCCACCACCCATACCGAGCGCGCCGCCTTCGGAGCGCTGCATGAGGACGACGGCGATAAGGAAAATCGCCAGAAGAAGATGAACGGCAAGCAGTACGGCGGCCATGATGTCAGTCTGTCAGTCTATTCAAGTGATTGAACCGGGTACATAGTCACTCGGGTCAATTTTGGCCAGCGCAAACTTGGGCAATGCCCCAGAAGTCTTGTGCTTTCAGGCTCGCGCCGCCGACCAGCGCCCCGTCGATATGCTCGCAGGACAGGAATTCCGCCGCGTTCGACGGTTTCACCGATCCGCCATAGAGAATACGCACGATCTCCGCGTCGCCGACCTTATTCTCCAGCAGCTTGCGGATGCCGGCATGGATATCGTTCGCCTCGGCCGCGGTCGGGGTGCGGCCGGTGCCGATCGCCCAGACCGGTTCGTAGGCGACGATGAATCGCGTTGCCCCGAGATCGCCGGGAACGGAACCCGCGACCTGTTCGCCCAGCACCTCCATGGTGCGCCCCGCATCCTTCTCGGCTTCGGTCTCGCCGATACAGATGACCGGAACCAGGCCGGCATCTACGGCGGCAGAGGCCTTCGCGGCGACCTCGGCACTTGTTTCGCGGTGGTCGGTGCGGCGCTCGGAATGGCCGACGAGAACATGGCTGCAGCCAAGGTCGGCCAGCATGGCGGCCGAGATGTCGCCGGTATGCGCACCGCTCATCGCGGCGTGGCAATCCTGGCCGCCGAGGCCGATGCCGGAGCCGTAGATCGCGCCCCCCACCGCGCCGACCAGCGTCGCCGGCGGGCAGACCAGCATGTCGAAGCCCGGGTCTTCACCGGCCGCCTTCATCAGAGATGCGAGATTCCCGGCCAGCGCTAGCCCGTCGGCGGACAATCCGTTCATCTTCCAGTTACCGGCAATCATGGGGCGTCTCGCCACGTCTCGTCCTCCAGCCTAGATTCGGTTCGGCGCCGCCGTTCCGGCGGTCACCCGGGCAGCCGCTGCCGCGGCAATTTCCAGTGTCGGTTCCGGTACCATACCGCCCTTGCATAATACAGCCGCCGCAACCATTATCCCGGCCCGTTCGTCGGATTTCCGGACTGTTCGGCCCTGCCCGGACCACCGGATTGAAACCGCCTGCCACGTACTACCGGAAGAGACCATGCTTCAAGCCATACGCAGCAAGACCGGCTCCTGGGTCGTCAAGGGCTTCCTGATCCTGATTGCGCTGTCCTTCGCCGTCTGGGGCGTCGGCGATTTCCTGTCCGCCCGCATCCAGGCCGACGACAAGCCGATCGAGGTCGGGGAGGCTTCGGTCTCCGCCTCCGACCTGGCGCAGCAGATACGCCAGGAGATCCAGCGCCTGGCGCCAATGTTCGGCGGACGCCTGACGCCGGAACTCGCCAAGCAGTTCGGCATGGTCGATCAGGTCGTCAACCGCGTGGTCGCCGAGACGGCCATCGACGCGCTTGCGCTCGATCTTGGCATCGGCGCCAGCACCAATGTCATCGCCCAGTCGGTGCATGCCGAGGACGCCTTCAAGAATGCCAGCGGCCAGTTCGACCCGGCGGTCTACGAAGCGGTGCTGCGCAATGCCGGCATAACGCCGCGTATCTACGAAGAACTGCTGCGCGACGATATTCGCCGGCGCCAGGTGATCAGCGCGGTCACCGCGGGTGTCGGCACGCCGGACGCCCTGGTCGAGCGGCTCTATGCCTGGCGCAACGAAAAGCGCGTCGCCGAGACCATAATCCTGACCCGCGACAATATTCCGCCGGTAGGCGACCCGGACGAAGCCGAGTTGCAGAAGTTCTACGAGGCTGGCAAGGAAAGCTACCGCGCACCGGAATATCGCAAGATCACGGCCGTCAACCTGGCGCCGGAACTGCTTGCCCGCGATATCAACATCGACGAGCAGTCGCTGCGGGCAACCTACGAGGAGCGCCTCGATGACTATACCGTCCCCGGACGCCGCAAGCTGACCCAGGTCCTGTTCGAGAAGCAGGAAGATGCCGACGCCGCCTTCAAGTCGCTGGAGGAAGGCCGTCCGTTCGACGACGTGGCCACCGAGGCCGCCGGGTCGAGCGGCGCGATCGATCTCGGCTGGGTGACGCGCGGCGATCTCCAGAACGAGGAAGTCACGACGGCTGCATTCGAACCGCAGGTCGGCGCCTACAGCGTGCCGGTGCAGAGCGATTTCGGCTGGCATATCTTCCGCGTCGACGAACGCGAGAATCGGAGCGTACAGCCCTTCGAGGAAGTCCGCGACGAAATCGAGCGGCAGATGGCCCTCGACCGCGCGATCGAGGATGGCTACGACCTGTCCAACAAGCTGGAGGATGCCGTCGGTGGCGGCGCGACGCTCGAGAGCGCCGGCAGCCAGATCGGCGTGCAGCCGATCGTCGTCGATGCCGTCGACCGCAACGGGCGCGCGCCTGATGGCAGCGACCTGACGCAGAAGTTCCAGCTCTCCCCGACCCTGCTGGCAACCGCCTTCGATGCGGAGAAAGGCAAGGCCAGCATCCTGACGGAAGCTCAGGACGCCGGTTTCTTCATGCTGCGTGTCGACGATGTGATCGAAAGCCGTATCAAGGATATCTCGGAAGTTCGCGAGCAGGTCGTCGCCGACTGGCGCTCGGACAAGATCGAAGGTGCGCTCGAACAGCTTGCCGGCGAACTTGCCGCGCGAATCGCCAATGGCGAGGCTATCGGCACGGTTGCCACCCCGCTTGGCCTTTCGGTGACGACATCGCAGCCCTTCCTGCGTGAGACCGGCGATCCGGCATCCGGCATCACCCCGGCCATGGCCGGCCAGATCTTCGAACTTGAGCCTGGCAATACCGCGACGGCGCCGTCTGAAAACGGTCTGGTCGTGGCGCGCCTGGTCGAGGTTCTTCCGGCTGACGCCGACGTCGCCAAGCGGCAGGCGCTTGCCGACCAGGTGTCCAGCCAGATCCAGGCCGACGTGATCGAGGAACTGACCCGGGACCTGCAGAAGCGGTATGACGTTACGATCAACCGCGAGATGATCAACCAGCTGTTCTGAGCACCTTAGCCGCCGGCTCCGCTTTGACCGAGGCGGAGCCGGACCACGGCGCTCAGCGGCGCAAGCTGCAGCCCCCTCGCCTCGATTTCACCGAGCCACTGGTTCAGCGCCTCGATGGTAGCTTCATGCGGATGACCGATGGCGATTGCGCTGCCGGTCTCGCGGGCGACCTTCTCGACCCGGTCGAGCTGGACGAGGATCGGCTCGAAGCTTGAATCGTTGTCGAGAAAGACATCCCTGCGGGCGGCGGGAACGCCGCGGTTGCTGACCACCTGGAAGGCGACCGAGTCCGCTGACGTAACCGAATCGAGAAACAGCAGGCCGCGCTCGCGGGCGGCTTCGGCGACCAGTTCCATGCGCGCGGCATTGGCGGTGAAGCGGCTGCCCATGTGGTTGTTGAAGCCGACGAAGCCGTCGAAACGCTTCAATGCCCAGTCGAGCCGTCTTTTCAGTTCCTGCTCCGGCAGCCGCACCAGCAATGCATTCGGTCCCGGGTCCTCTTGCGCGGAGGGCTCCATCGGTACGTGAACGATTGTCTCGTGCCCGGCGGCGCGGACCTTCGATGCCTGGTCCGGCAAATTGTCCGAATAGGGCAGAAAGGCGATCGTGATCGGTCCCTTCAGGGCGGCGACCTGGGATGTGCGCGCCGAGTTCAATCCGACATCGTCGATGACGATGGAAACCAGCGGGCGACTATCCCGGCGTTCGAACGGCACGGCGTTGCGGATCCAGGCCGGTGCTCCGGCCGGCTTGGCGGGTGCCAGCGCGACCGGCGGCGCTAAGGGAGGTTCGGACATTTCCTGGACTGCCAGCGGCGGAATGACGACGGCGGTTTCCGTCGCCGGCAACCCGGGAGCCGGAGCGGATGCCGGTTCAGAAACGGGTTCGGGCTGCGTGGCGATTTCGGCCGGGCGGGCTGGGGCTGACGTCTCCGCGACCGGCGGCGGCAGGTCCGCGGCGGAACGGATCGACCGGGCCTTGATCGGGGCGAAGAGAAACAGGCCGGACGCAACGATCGCCCCGCCGATAACCAAAGCTGTTGCGGCGTTCCAGGCCCGCGATGACATCCCTGCCCCTTGTCGACGATGAATGTCCGGCCAGCCTCGCTGACTCGGACCGGAAATGGTTATGCCATGAATCGGGCTGTGAAGTCATTTTCTGCGGAGCGGAGAGCGCCTTTCCAGTCACCATCCGCAGGTTGGCGATAGACCCTGACATCTGGATACCAGGGGGAAGCCTCGATATCGCGGAACCATCGCCAGTCCGCCGCACGCGGTACCAGAACCTGTACCGGGGCGCCGAGCGCGCCAGCGAGATGGACGGTGGTATTGCTGGTCGACAGTACCGCATCGAGCGCCGCGATCAGCGCGGCGAGCCCTTCCATGTCATTGAACCTGTCGAGCGTCGGATGTTCGTGGATCGTGATGCCGCAGCGGGACCGGACCTCGGCGATGTCCTCCCGGCAATCGCCATATTGCAGATTGACCAGCGTGATGTCCCTGTCGGCGGCAAAGGCGGCGAATTCCGAGGGGGACATGGATTTTGCCGGACCCATGTCAGGGTTCTTGCTGCGCCACGAAATGCCGATCTTCAACTCGCCGGGCAGCCCGGAAAGCCAGTCGCGCATCCCGGCGGCCAAGGCCGGGTCGGCCGTCATGTACGATCCGTCCGATGCCGGCGGGGCGCTCTCTGGATAAAGCACGGCCGGGAGAGAGCCGATCGGCAGCTGGCAATCCGCTGCATCACCCCGCGGGTCGCCATTGGCGATGATCTCGATCTCCGCATCCGCCTCGGACAGATGTTCGCCGGCAGCCACACGGCCGAGCAGAGCTTTCATGTCGCGCATGTCGCCGTTCATCGCGTCACGCTCCTCCGTTGTCGATATCACCCGGGCGCCCGCCGCTTGCGGACGGCCGCTGAAAACCGGCGGGAGAATGCGCGTCACCCCCGGAAGCGTCAAGCAAGCGTGGGCGATTACGGCTGTTTTCAGGCCGCTCTCACGGCCTATGCTGGAGCCTTGAGTCGCAATCCGCACGAGCCGTCGATTTCCATGAGTTCAAGGGCAAACAGCAGAGATCCGGCCGCCCTGCTGAAGGACGGCAAGCCGGACGATGCCATGGCAGTGCTCGAGGAAGCAGGGGCACGACTGGCGCCAACCCCGCGCTTTCTCGCCGCTCGCGGCGTGCTGCGCGGCCGCACCGGAGATTTCGACGCGGCCATCAAGGATCTCCGCCAGGCGATCGCGGCCGAACCCGAAAATGCCGATCAACGCTACCATCTGGCCGGCGTTCTCCGTGCCGCGGCCCGGCCTGATGAAGCGATCTCCGTTCTCGACGAAGCGCTGAAACGCCATCGCGACCACCCGGAACTCACCAACGCGCTGTGGTTAAACTGTCTCTATGCCGGTGATTTCCGGCGTGGCTGGCGGCTCCGGGAAAAGCGCTGGCGGTCTCGCTACATCACATCGTCGATGAACGACAGGGGACAGAAACGCTGGACGCCCGACCTGCCGAAAAGCCGCCTGATCCGCCTCTGGGGAGAGCAGGGAATCGGGGACGAGATCATGTTCGCCCGCGATCTGCGCGCGTTCCTCCGGCTTGGCTGGCCCGTGTTGCTGGAATGCGATCCGCGCCTGCACGGGCTG
>JAVKCR010000119.1:0-4689 GCA_040222645.1 Rhodospirillales bacterium | reverse complement strand
CCGTTCATGACCGAAAAGCGGTTCAGGGCTGGAGACCATCTCTTCCGGATCAACGATGAGGCACGGGATATCTATTACCTCGAATCCGGCAAGGTACTGGTGGAGGAACTGGGAATCGAGCTGGGCGCGGGCGAGATGGTCGGGGAGATCGCCATGTTCTCACCGGATCGCCGCCGTACCCAGTCCGTGAGATGCCTCGAGGACTGCACGTTCCTGCAGATAAGTGAGGCGAAAATTCTCGAGCTCTATGCGGAAAACCCGGAGTTTGGGCTTTACCTGATAAAGATGATCGTCGCGCGCCTGCTCGCCAACATGGAGAAGAAGCAGGCCGAGGTTTCCACGGGCTAGCCGGTCAAAGACGACGACCGACGGTAGGTCCCAAACTGTATTCAATGGTCTCAATCCATCCACATTTCATGCGCATATTATCCACCGTTCGGGAAATGTGCGATTTCGGGGGTGGATAATGAATTGATTGAAAAAGGGTAAATAAAGTCCCCGAATTCCCTTCACACACCCAGTCAAAATCTGCACAATCACCGGTGATTCGATTCGCGAGGACATCCTTCATGCAATTCCGTCACGGCGGCAATCTCGGCAGGGTTACCGCAGGCCTTCTGCTGCTGGCGGTTGCGGGCTGTACGGATATGGCCGGCTCGACCCGGCAGGCCGGCGAGTTGCGCGGGGACGAGTCGTCCGACATGGCCGACCTTAAGACCGCCTACAAGCTGTGCGTGGTCTACAACGCCATCCGCATCGACCGGGCGCAGGCTCCGGCGGATGCACCGCCGTCCGATGCGGCAGCAACCAGCGCCGCGCTGGAAGCGGTGGCGAGTTGCGAGCGGAATTACGAGATCATCGAAGATTACGCGTTCGATCTGCGGCTCGATGTCTATGCCCGCAAGCGGATGACGGCCGGCCTGACCCGGGAAGCCATCGAGGTGGCGGAGAAGTCCGTCTCCGAGGTTCGCGGCGGCGGCAAGCCCGCCTATGTCGAGGAAGTGTTCGCCGATGCCGGCGCCACCTATCCGCTATTCGCCATTCCCGGCATGCTCTGGGGCAAGTTCGAAGGCGGCTGGAAATCGGCCACGGGCGCCCAGTAGCAGGCACCGTCTGGCGACATCTGGCCCCAAGGGGCAATCCATCCGGTCTGAAATCTTCATGAAGCCCTGATCAGTCGCCGTTCTGGACGATGGACGGTCGGGCCTGTTTGCGGGCGAACTCGGCGAAGTCGGCGGCTGTCATCGGCCGGCTGAACAGGTAGCCCTGCCCGTATTCGCAATCGAGACCGCTCAACATGTCGCACTGGGCCTGTTCCTCGATGCCTTCCGCGACGACCTGCAGGTCTAGGCCCTGGGCCAGGGCGAGGATGGAGCGGACGACGGCCAGGTCGCGCTCGTCGGTCAGGATATTGGCGACGAATTCCCGGTCGATCTTGATCGCATCCGCCGGCAGCCGCTTGAGATAGGCGAGCGAGGAATAGCCGGTGCCGAAATCGTCGATGGCGACGCGCACGCCTGTTTCGCGAAGCTCCGTCAGCCAGCCGATGGCGGCCTCCATGTCGTCCATCAGGATGGATTCGGTCATCTCGAGGATCAGCGCCGATGGCGGCAGTCCGGCGGATTCGAGCGCATCGGTAATGGTGTCAACGGTCAGCCCCCGTTCGAGCTGGCGGCCGGAGAGATTGACCGAGATCGACAGCTTGCCGCAACCGGCCTCGCGCCATTTCCGGGCATCGGTGGCGGCGGTTTCCAGCACCCAGCGGCCGATCAGGCCGATCAGGCCGATATCTTCGATGATCGGGATGATGCTCTGGGTCGAGACCAGGCCCCGGTCCGGATGGCGCCACTGGATGAGGGCTTCCGCGGCGGTGATCTGGCCGGTCTTGAGAGAGACGATCGGCTGGTAGACGACCGCGAATTCCTTGCGTTCCCAGCTGCGGCGGAGGTCGTTTTCCAGCCCGGTGCGCAGGCGGAAGTCCTCGCGCATCTTGTCGGTGAAGAACCGCCAGGCGTTGCGGCCGGCGCGCTTGGCGCGGTGCATCGCGGTCTCGGCGTCGTGCAGCAGGTCAGCCGGGCGGCGGGAATCGGTCGGGAACAGCGCGATGCCGAGGCTGGCGCCGACAAAGCTCTCCTTGTCGTCCAGGCGGTAGGGGCGCGACAGCCGGTCGAGAATCTGCTGGGCCAGCGTGGCGGCCTGGTCGGCGCGCGACCGCTCCGCGGTGAGGATCGCGAACTCGTCGCTGCCGAGCCGCGCCACGTCGTCGAAGGGGCAGGTCTCCAGCAGACGCCGTCCAACTTCCAGCAGCAGGGCGTCGCCGGCATCCGTGCCGCGCAACTCGTTGACGGTCTTGAAGCCGTCGAGGTCGATGTAGATCAGCGCGAACGTGTCCTTGCCGTCTTCCGCGTTGCCGATTGCCGCATCCAGCCGCTGCATGAAGAAGTTGCGGTTTGAGAGACCGGTGACGGGATCGAAATTGGCCTGCCGGTAAAGGGTTTCCTCGTTCCGCTTGCGTTCCGTGATGTCGTAGACCGTGCCGATCATCATGGCATCGCCGCTGACGTCATCAAAGGTGACCTCGCCGGCCTGCTCGACATGCAGGACGGACCCGTTGGCGGCGACGACGCGATGGTCGAGCGAGAAACGGCCGCCCTGGTCGATGGCCGACGAGATGGCGTTCGCGACCCTGCGACGGTCGTCGGGATGCACGAAACGTCCGAGGGTTTCGGCGCCAGGTTCAGTATCGTCACGGTTGACGCCGAGCATGTTGTAGATGGCGTTCGACCACCACATTTCCCGCGTGGTCAGGTTCCAGCGCCAGTTGCCGATCCCGGCAAGCCGCTGGGCTTCGTCCAGTTTCTCGTCCGCTTCCGCGGCCCGGCGGTCGCGGTTGGCGATCATCTCGACCATGCCGTTATAGGCGGCGGTCAGCTCGTCGATCTCGCGCGGCAGCGCGGAGGCGTTTACCGGAACAGGGAGCAGGCTGCCGGCTTCCGAGGCGCTGTGCGCGGCATCGCTGATGCGCTGGATCGGACGCGCGATCAGCCCCGATATGATCCAGCTCAGCAGCGCCGCGACGGTCATGCCGATGAGGCCGACGCCGATCGCCGCCTTCCAGTCGGCCTCCGCCGCTTTCTGCAGTTCGCTGATCGGCTGCGGAATCATCACGCCCCAGCCGGTGCGCGGCTCGATGGTGTAGCCGGCGATCATGTCGGCCTGGAGCGCGGGGGAGAAGAAGGTGGTGACTCCGGTCTCGCCGCGCATCATCGCGGCGACCGGCCTGACCTGCGACAGGTCCTTGTGAGTGCGCGTCCAGTCGGGGTTCGGGTGGGCGATCACCTGGCCGGTCCGGTCGACGATGGCGGCATGCCCCTTCTGGCCGAAGGCGATGCGCTTCTGGAGCGCCAGGTGATAGTCGGTTCGCAATGCGCCCACGGCAAAGGCGTCGTCGGCAACCGCCCGGATGATGAAGATGCGCGGGTTGTTCTCCGCGTCGGGGATAACCGGGGTGAACAGGGTGCGCTGGCGGTTGCTGGCCGCTTCGCGCCAGTAGGGGGCGAGACGGTTCCAGACATCGCCGGACAGCCGCGAGGCGCGGTCGTCGACGATGACGGCGTTCGTTACCTTGCCCTCATCGTCGAGGATGCAGAAATGATCGAAGCTGAGTTCGCGCAGCAGGCCGGTGAAGGAGGAATCGTAGGTGCCGGCCATGACCCGGTAGGCGGTCAGCCCGAAGGTCGCCTCGACATCGCGGGAATAGCGGGCCAGCGCGTCGGTCAGGTTGTGCGCGAGCAGAAGGTGCTTTTCCTCGACGGCATCCATCTCCCGGTCGAGGGCGGAATGCTGTACCCAGACCGACAGCGCGACGACAGGCACCACCGCGATCAGCGTGAAGCAGACAAAAAGCAACTGCCGCATGCTCATGCGGGAGATGAGAGTCCGGTGTCTGCGGTCTTCGTTCATGGCGAAGCCGTCACTTCTTCATTTTTCCCACGCATCATCGCCGACCCCTATCGGCGCGGCCCGGCCGAATGGCAAGCCTTACAGAATGAAATGCTAGCACCCGAATACCGCCAGACTGCCGCATTTTGTCTGCGAATCGTGTGACAAGGTTAGCGGATTGCCCGTAAGGCGAAAGCAGTGTTTGCGTTCAGGTCCGCGGACCGGGGCCGGCGGGCGGGCGCAGGAAGGCGCCGATCGACGTGAAGACCGAGCGCCGGTCGCGGTGCAGTTGCGGCGACAGCCTGATCTCGAGCATCTGCACGCCGATGACGACGAGGAAGTTGATGAAGAGGTAGATGCCGCCGGCAACGATGAACACCGACAGCGGTTCGAAAGTCGCGGCGATGATCTTCTTCGCGATCCCGGTGATTTCCAGGATGGTTATGGTGCTGGCCAGCGACGAGGATTTCACCATCAGGATGATCTCGTTGCCGTAGGCCGGCAGCGCCTGGCGGATCGCCTGCGGGAAGATGATCCGGCGGTAGATGGTGATCGTCGACATGCCGCAGGCGCGACCGGCCTCGATCTGGCCATGCGCAACCGACTGGATGCCGCCGCGGATGATCTCGGAAGTGTATGCGCCGGTATTCAGCATCAGCGTGAAGATGGCGCAGAACCAGGGCTCCCGGAAGAATGTCCAGAGCCCCGCCGACTGCAGTTCCGGGCGGAACTGGCCCGAGCCATAAT
>JAVKCR010000118.1:0-5200 GCA_040222645.1 Rhodospirillales bacterium | reverse complement strand
CGGGCGAGGTAGGTGATGATCCTGTGCGTCGCCGAGGCGAGCTGATCCTCGCTGATATCCTGCAGCCGGACCTCGACGCCGTTGCTCGCGGCGGCGAGCGCGATGCCGGTGCCCATGGTGCCGGCGCCGGCGATACCGAGTTTGCTGACGGTCAATGATGTCTCCTCTTTCTGATTCAGTAACTGGCGGCGGCCTTCGGGTTGGAGAGCGCCGCGCGCGCCCGGGCGAGGTCGAGCAGATGACGGCCGAGTTCGGCATTGCCGTCGAGACGGCCGGCGCGGATGTCCCACGCCAGGTCGCCAAGTCCCTTGCCGCGGTCGTCGCCATAGGCGCTGCCCAGCGCCTTCGCAGCGATTTCCGCCGACAGCCCGTCTTCCGACAATTCCCGCCCGACGATGCCGAGCGCGTTGCCGATCAAGAGCGCCAGGTAGCGTTCCTCGCCCTTCAGCCGCGGGGTGAGATCCTCCGCGAGGGTCTTCAGCGCGATGGCGATCAGGTCGCCTTCAGCCGGTTCGGCCTTCATGTCAATTCCCCCATGGCTTCGAGCTGGGTCATCATGTCGAGTTCCAGCTCGCCGACGCGCCGGCCCGTGAGCGCCAGTTCGAGCGAGGGTTCCTCGCCTGAGATATGCCTGAGCCCCTGTTGCAAGGCGATGATCGCCCAGCGGATGGTGCCCATGACCTCCCAATAGGGAACGCGTGCGGCATCCACCTGTTCCCCGCTTTCTGCCGCATAGCCGCGGTAGAACGCCTCGCGTGCGCCGATGCCGCCGGCCTCGCGGGCCGAGCCGAAGCGCCAGCAGCGTGCGCAAAACCAGCCGATATCCTCGTAGGGATCGCCCCAGGCGGCGAATTCCCAATCGAGGATCGCAGTAAGCTCGCCACCCTCGACCATGTAATTGCCGGTCCGGAAGTCGCAATGGATCAGAGCGGTCCCGCCGCTTGCCGGACGAATCCGTTCCAGCCGCCTGAGCGCCCATTCGATGATCGGCTGCGGCGAAGCGAGATCGTCGAGATAGCGGCGATAGAGCGCGATGCGGTCGGACGCAGGATCCGCGACCACCGGCGCCAGGAACCCGAGATCGTCGCGCGGTGGCCGGATGGTATGGATGCGGGCCAGTTCGCGCCCCAGCCGTTCGACCAGCGCATCGCCTTTCTCCCCGAGCACCGGGTCGCGCACCAGCTTGTGGCCGAGCGCGGTTCCCGCCACCCGGCGCATCACTGCGAAGGGCTTGCCGATGATTGCGAGATCGCTGCAGAAACCGAGCGGTTCCGGCACCGTGACGCCGGCCTCCCAGGCGGCGCGCAGCAGGGCGAACTCCTGCTCCCGGCTGTGGCTGGTGGCAACACCGGACGGCGCGTCGGTGCGGATCACCAGGTCCCCCGCGCCCTCCGTCGAGACCAGCCAGTTCTCCTGGATCGCCCCGCCGGTCAGTTTCGAGAGCTTGCCGATACGGACCGGCGTGCCGAGCGTCGCGCCCAGCCAGTCGCCGAGCCTGGCGATGGTCGCTTCATTCATCTCGGGCTCAGCGCTCCGCCCCGCCCCATGACCAGAAATCGACGCCTTCCTTCAGAAAGTGTTTCGACAGCACCATTTTATGCACTTCCGACGCGCCGTCGACGAGGCGCGCCTGGCGGGCATAGCGGTAGATCCATTCGAGCACGGTGTCCTTGGAATATCCCCTGGCGCCGCAGAGCTGGATCGCAATATCGACAGCCTGGTGCAGGATGTCGGCCACCGCGACCTTGGCGATCGAGACTTCCTTGCGGGCGAAATCGCCGGTATCCAGCTTCCAGGCCGCGTTCATGGTGAGCAGGCGGCCGGTATGGATGCCCATGGCCGCCTCGCCCAGCATCCACTGCACGCCCTCGTGATCGGCGAGCGGCATGCCGAAGGCGGCGCGGTCCTCGACATAGGCGCCGGCGATCTCCAGCGAGCGCTTGGAGAGGCCGAGCCAGCGCATGCAATGGGTCAGCCGCGCGGTGCCGAGCCGGATCTGCACCGCCTTCAGTCCCTCGCCGACACCCATCAGGCGGTTCTCGTCGGGAATCTCGAGCCCGTCGAACGTCAGTTCGCAATGCCCGCCATGCTCTTCCGGCCCGAGGATCGGTATGCGCCGGGTGATTTCCCAGCCCGGCTGGTCCTTGTGGTAGAGGAAGCAGGTCAGCCCCCGGCGCGGGTCGTCGGAGGTGCGCGCCAGCAGGATGAAGTGATCGGCGACGCCGGCCCCGGTGATGAACCATTTGTGGCCATGTATCACCCACTTGTCGCCCTGCTTCGTCGCCGTGGTCTTCATCATCCCGGCGGGGTCGGAACCCGAGCCCGGCGCCGGCTCGGTCATCACGATGGAGGAGCGGACCTTGCCGTCGATGATCGGCTGCAGCCATTTTTCCTTCTGCGCATCGGTGGCCACCCGGTTGAGCAGGAACATGTTGCCGTCGTCGGGCGCGGCGGCGTTGAAGCAGACGGGACCGAAGATCGAGCGGTTCATCTCCTCGTAGCAGGCCGCCATGCCGACGGTGTTGAAGCCGCGTCCGCCGCGCGCCACCGGCATGGAGAGCGACCAGAGACCCTTGGCGCGCGCTTCCGCACGGACGGTTTCCAGCAATTTCTCGTCGATGTTCTCGTGGCCGTCATAGGAGGCGGGATCGGATTCCAGTGGAATCAGCCGCTCGTCGACGAAGGTGCGAATCTGGCGGCGGACCTCGTCCACCTCGGGGGGAAGGTTGAAATCCATCTCGGGTTTACCTGATCTTGGAGAAGGCGGTGGGCACGAGGATGCGATTCTGCATCTCGCGGAACAGCGGCGTCGATTTCTGCAGGTAGGACTGCCAGGCGGGATCGGCCTGCATCCTGGCGCGGCGCTGTTCGCGGTCGGCCATGCTCTCGTAACCCCAGAGATGCACGACCTGGTGCAGGATGCCGATATCGGTGGTGAAGAAGCCGAGCGGCTCGCCGAGATAGCCGGTCTGGACCGGGTAGCCCTCGGCCTGGTAGAGCGCGAGGAATTCGGCGGTCTTGCCGGGATGGAGCGTGTAGGTGCGTTCGTCGACGATCATGGCAGTTTCCTGTCTGGTATTTTCTAGAGCGATGAGCAGAGATGGCCGCCGTCGGCGGTGACCACACTGCCGGTCATGAAGCCGGAGGCGTCCGAGGCCAGCAGCAGCAGCGGGCCGTCGAGGTCCGAGGGCCGGCCGAGCCGGCGCTGCGGGATGCGCTTGATCATCGCCTCCCCGGCCGGCGAGGCGAAGAAGTCGCGGTTGATGTCGGTCTCGATATAGCCGGGTGCAAGCGCGTTGACCCGGATGCCGTCGCGCGCCCATTCCAGCGCCAGCGCCCTGGTGAGCTGCATCAGCCCCGCCTTCGAGGCGACATAGGCCGGCACCTGGGCCGTCACCCGGAAGGAGAGGATCGAGGCGATGTTGACGATGTTGCCGCCACCATGCGCCTTCATCCGTCGCGCCGCCGCGGTGGCGCAGCGGAAGGCGCCGTTCAAATTGACGTCGATCACCGACTGCCAGTCGGAATCGGTCACATTCATCGCCGGCCCGGTGGTCGCGATTCCGGAATTGTTGACCAGGATATCGGGCGTGCCGAAGGTCTCGGTCGCCAGGTCGAAGGCGGCCTCGACCGAGGCGGGATCGGTAACGTCGAGCGCCACCGCCTTCGCCTCGCCACCTTTGCCGACGATCTCGGCCGCAATCGTCTCAAGCTTGTCGGTCCGGCGCGCGGCCAGCGCCACGCGGGCACCGGCACCCGCCAGGATACGGGCGAAATGCTCCCCCAGCGCACCCGAGGCGCCGGTGATGACGGCTGTCTTTCCCGTCAGGTCGAACAGGTTCTTCAAACATTCCTCCCGGTAGGCTGCCGTGCGGGGCTTCTGCCGCCGCGTCCGTACAATTGGGCGACAGGGTGACCGGGAATGGCGGCAGCCGCAACCGCCGGATTGAACTGCGGGGCTATCCGGAGAGGGTTGCGGCGTGATCCTTCCGCCAGTCGGAAATCTCACGGAAATCCGGCATGGCGCGGATGTGATCGAGCGTCCGGCGGTGGATTTCCTCCTCCGGCAGGGTGAAGTCCATGGCGAAGCGGACCGGCTGGCGGACATGCCAGGGCGTGTCGGTGAAGACCTCCAGCCGGTTGCCGTCCGGGTCGCGGAAATAGAGCGACCAGGAATTGCCGTGCGACACCGGGTCGAGCGCGGCTTCGGGTATCGCGGCGATATACAATGCGATCTCGCGGATCTCGCGGAGCGAACCCGCACGAAAGGCGATATGGTCGAGCCGCCGGCCGTCGCCGCCATCGGCATCCGCCAGCACGAGCTGGTGATGCTCTTCCGGGTTGCGCGAGAGAAAGACCATACCGCCGCTCTCCGACCGGTCGGTCACCGCAAAGCCGAGGGCCTCGGTGTAGAAGCGCTCCATCTCGCCGATCCGCGCCGTGCGGATCTCGAAATGGCTGAGTGTCAGAACCTGCAGCTTGTCCATATCGTTCCTTTCCCCTGTGCGGGCCTGTCCCGTCGCCAACAGATAGGGGTTTCGCGCCCGCCCCGGAAGGGCCCGGATTGTTCCGGTGTCAATCATCCCGGAAAACACCCGGCATCGAGACCGGAGGCGCTGGCCTGATCTCGCGAGGCTCTGTTAACATGTGCGTCCCGGCGAACCGGCCGGCAACCGAACGGAATGACGTAAACATGAGCATCGAAAGACTGCATACCGCGACCCGCATGAGCCAGGCCGTGATCCACGGCAACACCGTCTACCTCGCCGGCCAGGTGGCGAAGAACGCCCCCGGCGGCACGGTCACCGAACAGACCAGGGACATCCTCGCCGCCATCGACGGCTTGCTGGCCGAGGCCGGCACAGACAAGTCGAAGATGCTCAGCGCCAATATCTGGCTTTCCGACATCTCCACCTTCGCCGAGATGAACGCTGTGTGGGATGCCTGGGTGCCGGAAGGCCATGCGCCCTGCCGCGCCTGCGTCGAGTCGAACCTCGCCTCGCCGAAATTCACGGTCGAGATCATGGTCGTCGCCGCGAAATGAACGCGCCCGCGGCCGCGCCGGTTAGCTTGCGCAACCTGCCCTTCGAGATGGATGGCGGGGCGGGGGCGCGCGCCGCCCCCCGGCGCCGCGGGCGGGCGTCCGACCAGGCGAAGGGACCCGCCAGTTCCGACATCCACCCGCGCGCCCGGGGGGCGG
>JAVKCR010000117.1:0-5587 GCA_040222645.1 Rhodospirillales bacterium | reverse complement strand
GTTCACCATGGCGCGGGTGTGGGCGATCTTCATGCGCGAGCCGGTGCCGTAGGCGCCGCCCGACCAGCCGGTATTCACCAGCCAGCATTTCACGTCATGCTGCTGCATCAGCTTGCCCAGCAGGTCGGCATAGACCGTGGGATGACGCGGCATGAAGGGCGCGCCGAAGCAGGTCGAGAAGGTCGCCTGCGGTTCGGTGACGCCGATTTCCGTGCCGGCGACGCGGGCGGTGTAGCCGGACAGGAAGTGGTACATCGCCTGTTCCGGGGTCAGTTCCGAGATCGGCGGCAGCACGCCGAAGGCATCCGCCGTCAGCATCACGATGTTCTTTGGATGCTCGCCGCGGCCGGTGTCGCTGGCGTTCGGGATGAAGTCGATCGGGTAGCTGGCCCGGGTATTCTCGGCAAGCGTCGAATCGTCGAAATCGACTTCGCGGGTCACCGGATCGTAGACCACGTTCTCCAGCACCGTGCCGAAACGCGCGGTGGTGGCGTAGATTTCC
Source organism: Rhodospirillales bacterium (assembly GCA_040222645.1). Lineage (GTDB taxonomy): Bacteria > Pseudomonadota > Alphaproteobacteria > Rhodospirillales > HT1-32 > HT1-32. Next base: position 5,085 of record JAVKCR010000117.1, on the reverse strand, counting down.
GGTTCGGCTTCCGGGCTCAGGTTGATCACCTTGGCGTAGCAGCCGCCCTCGAAATTGAAGATGCCGTCCTTGCCCCAGCCATGCTCGTCATCGCCGATCAGGGTGCGGGACGCATCGGCGGACAGGGTCGTCTTGCCGGTGCCGGACAGGCCGAAGAAGATCGCGCTCTCGCCGTTCGGGCCGATATTGGCCGAGCAATGCATCGGCAGCACGCCCTTCGCCGGGAGCAGGAAGTTCTGGATCGAGAAGGCGGATTTCTTGATCTCGCCGGCATATTGCGTGCCGCCGATCAGGACGATCCTCTCGGCGAAATTCACGACCACGAAGGTGCCGGACCGCGTGCCGTCGGTTTCCGGATCGGCGAACAGGGTGGGCGCCTGCAGGATGGTGAATTGCGGATCGAACGCCTCGAGTTCCGCCGTCGACGGCTGCAGGAACATGTTGCGGGCGAACAGATTGTGCCAGGCGGTTTCCGTGACCACGCGGACGGCAAGCCGGAAGGTCGGATCGGCGCCGACGAAGCTGTCCTGCACGAACAGTTCCTTGCCGGCATAATGCGCCAGCATCTTCGCCTTCAGCTTGTTGTAGTTCTCGACCGAGATCGGCTTGTTGACGTCACCCCACCAGATGTCGGCGGTGGAGGTCGGTTCGTCGACGATGAACTTGTCCTTGGCCGAGCGGCCGGTGTGCTTGCCGGTCTCGGTGATGAACGCGCCGCCTTTCCCGAGACGGCCTTCGCGGCGTGCGATCGCTTCCTCGATCAGGGCTTCCGTGCCCAGATTCCAGAATTCGGCTTGAGCGCCCTTGATCCCGACCGAATCGAGTCCGGTCCGGCTGACAATGCCAGTTTTCGTCACCTTGTGTTCTCCCGAATGAACATTTCCCGTCCCCTGAAGCCGCCGTTTTCTTGGGGCTGAGCGACCTTCAGGGCCGGCGACTTTAACCATGCCCTTATGGCACGGCAACCGTGCGCGGGGCGGATTTCCGGGGAAAAGTCACGATTCCGTCAGAAAATCGTCAAATCGCGGCGCGGGCCTTGCGCGTCAGTTCGATCAGCGCCTTGCGGGAATCGCCCGGCGATTGCAGCGGCGCGTCGAAATCGAGCCTGTCGGAGCTGTTGTTCAGACGCAGGTCGATTCCGTCCGCATCGATGCCGAACATGGTCCAGTACTTGCCCCTGAAGCCGAGCAGGTTGTTGGCCATCAGGCGGATCGCGTCCGCATGATCGCTGTTCATATGCTCAAGAATTGAGTCTTCGGACTCGCGGAAGGCGGCGGCGGTTTCCGGATCGGGCGCCCCGACACGTCGCCAGGGAATCCAGTGTGCGGCGGCGAACCCGCCGACATAGTGCACCCGGTCGGGTACCACCTTGTAGAACGAGAAATCTCCGAAGCCGGCATAGAGCGCGGCGCGCGGATGCCGCGCTAGAAAGCGTTTCGCAGCAGTCTCGTCGGCGATCTTTTCCGCACGGCCGAGCAGGGTGACGCGCGGACCCTGCTGCGGATTGGCGAAGCCGTCGGTCTCGTCATAGAGCAGGGAGACGCGGGGATCATCGTCAATCGCCCGCGTGTGATCCGACAGCTGCGACAGCAGCAGGATAGGCGAGAGATCATGATCGTGCGCCACCGTCACCAGCGAGGCATAGGGCCAGCCCTCGGCGGTCGGCAGCGCGGTTGCCAGCGCCGCCTTGATGGCGCCGCGCATCAGGGAGCGCGAATGGGTCGAGGGGTCGGGGCGGTAATCGGTCATGGATGTGATCTTGCCGCAGGGGACGGCCGATTCAAGCCTGCTCCGTCACAACCCCGCCGATTGCCAGTTCTCCGCCGGTTCCGCCGGGTGTGAGGCCAGTCCCGCGGCCCTGATGCCCGCGATGGCGGCGTACTCGTCACGGTCCGAGGCATCGCCGCTGACGCCGACGGCGCCAATGGCCTTGCCGTCCGCGTTCAGGATCAGCACGCCGCCCGGTACCGGGATGAACCTGCCGCCGGTCGCCGCCGCGATGGCGCCCTGGAAGGCGGGGCGGTCCTTCAGGCGGTCGCGGATCTCGCGGCTGGAGATGCCCATGCCGAGCGCCGCGTGGGCCTTGCCCATGGCGATGTCGGCGCGCGCCGTGCCGCAGCCGTCCTCGCGCCGGAAGGTGACCAGGTTCGCGCCGGAATCGAGCACGGCCACGGTGAGCGGCAGCAATCCCGCCGCCCGCCCGGCGGCGCAGGTCGCGTCGAGAATGGAAGTGGCCTCCGCCGCCGTCAGGCTGGAGGCGATATCCACGAGAAAGTAGTCGCTCACGATTATACCTCCTGTCGTGGTGCTGAGCTGGGAGCTCAGCCGATAGGCAACTTTTCTTCCCTCATGGCCGCTCGCTAAAGCCTGTCTTGAAGCAGTCATCAAGCTTTCTGTGCAGCAGGGATATTAGAGAGAGGTAGTCCGCCGCATCGTCTTCCCCTTTCCAAAAAAGTTTTGGTTCATGAGCCAGCGGATTTCGCACAGCAGCGAAGCAACCCTTTAACAGTGATGCAAAGCCTTTGTGTACGGACCGCTCCGTTTCCGTTTGAAGTGTGTTGAAGGCAAGTACTGGCCGCTCTGCCGAGAACACTCTGTCCACCAATGCTGCTCCGTCTCCGTCAACACCGGACAGTTCCCTTATCCTCTGTGCAAGACCTTTAGATGCCTCGAACACAGCATGAAAATAGTTATCCTGTAGAAGCTCGGGTTTGCAGTATTTAACGACCTGATCGTGAATTCGGCGGCCTCTAAATTTCGCTTCCAGCGTCTTCGCACGTTGGTGCGCTTCACTTATCGTTCTAGCTGCCTCTACAAGTCGGAAATTACCGTCCTCGCCATACTGCAGCCCAGCAAACGCCAAGATGGAGTTCAACTGCTGAAGCACACTTTCAAACCGCTCGGCCCGCCCAACAAAGCCTGCGGGGTCTAGAGAGGAACGAATATAATCAATCAGCTTGCTCGCCGCCCCATCCTGTCGCTGGTAGTGTAAAAAGGTACCGTAGAGCCGCCTCCATTTAGTGCTTTCACCTGAATAGTCCTCCAGGCCCAAGCTATTCAGAACGCCGGTGATTTCTGAACCGGAAGCACATTCACCCAATAGACGGCATACCTGCTCAAGTTGAGTATCTGATAGAACGGGTACTTTTCCCATGTTCCAAAGCCTCAATAAAAAATGCTGGCATTTTTTGTGGCTCAATGCTTCCGCAGACTATCAGTAGCTATTCCGATATGTCCTACTTTAGCGGCCAATCTGCACTTAGCTGCCTGTACATTATTCTGATCTTGGCCCAGCCTGAAGCGTTCCCGCGCCGCGCCAATCCCCAAATTACCGCGGTCGGGGCATATTTCAGCCATATTGCAGCGGCAGTTGTTGTAGAATTCCACAGGGCCGGAACCGGAGATCACCCACATGGCGCACACCGTAGCTCTCGTCGACGACGATCAGAACATTGTCACATCGGTCTCGATGGCACTCGAGGCCGAGGGCTTCAAGGTCGATACCTATGCCGACGGAGAGGAAGCGCTGGCCGGGCTGATGCGCAAGCCGCCGGAACTGGCCGTGCTCGACATCAAGATGCCGCGCATGGACGGCATGGAGCTGCTGACCAAGCTGAAGGCCCAGTCGGACCTGCCGGTGATCTTCCTCACCTCGAAGGACGACGAGATCGACGAGCTGCTCGGGCTCCGCATGGGGGCCGACGACTACATCAAGAAGCCCTTCTCGCAGCGCCTGCTCATCGAGCGCATCCGCGCCGTCATCCGCCGCTACGAGACCCAGAGCGCCGCCGACGCGGAGGAAAGCTCGAAGAACGTCATCCGCCGCGGCGGACTGATGATGGACCCGGGCCGCCATCTCTGCACCTGGGACGGCAAGCAGATCGATCTCACGGTCACCGAGTTCCTCATCCTGCAGGCGCTGGCCCGCCGGCCCGGCCATGTGAAGAATCGCGACCAGCTGATCGACGCGGCCTATGGCGAGCACATCTATGTCGACGACCGCACGATCGACAGCCACATCAAGCGGCTGCGCAAGAAATTCCGGGTGGTCGACGACGAATTCGGCCAGATCGAAACGCTGTACGGTGTCGGATACCGCTACAAGGACAACTGACAGAACGGCGCGATCCGCGCCGCCGCTGGGGGAACGGCAGCTTGAGCGGACTGGAAAGGACGGAAACGGCCAGGGGCAAGGTTCGGCGCATGCCGACCCTCGGGCGAGCCGCGCCCGAACCGAAACCGTCGCTCGCCGCCAAACCGGAGGACCGTCTCTACCGCAAGGAGTTCAAATCGCGCAAGCGTGGCCCCGGCCATCGCGGCGCCTTCTCGCCGCTGACCCGGCGCATCCTCTACGTCAACGCGCTGGCGCTCTGCATCCTTGCCGCCGGCCTGCTCTATCTCGACGAATACCGCGACAGCCTGATCTCGGCGGAAACCGATGCGCTGCGCGTGCAGGGCGAACTGTTCGCCGCGGCCCTCGGCGAAGGCGCCGTGACCACCGATTCGGCGGCGGTGCAGGAATTCCGCTCGGACGTGGTGAGCGGCATGGTGCGCCGGCTGGTCGAGACCACCAAGACCCGCGCCCGGCTGTTCTCCGCGAACGGCGACCTGATCGCCGACAGCCAGGACCTGCTCAGGTCCGGCCGGCTGGTTGTGATCGAGGAACTGCCGCCGCCCGAGCGCGAATCGCTGCTCGAGGTGACGCTGCGGTTCTTCTACGACCTCATCGCGCTGATCGTGCCGAACAAGGAGAACCTGCCGCTCTACATCGACCGCTCCGATGTGTCGCTGCGCGACTTTCCGGAAGCGGCCCGGGCGCTGCGGGGCGAACCGACGGCGGCGCTGCGCCAGCGCCCGTCGGGCAACCTGGTGATCAGCGTCGGCGTGCCGGTGCAGCGCTACAAGAAGGTGCTCGGCGTGCTCGTGCTGACCAAGGGCCGGGGCGAGATCGAGCAGAACCTGTTCGCGGTGCGCACCACCATCCTGCAGATCTTCGCCGGCGCCTTCGGCATCACGGTGCTGCTCTCGATCTACCTCGCGGGCACCATCGCCCGGCCGATCAAGCGCCTCTCGGCGGTGGCCGAG
>JAVKCR010000116.1:0-5290 GCA_040222645.1 Rhodospirillales bacterium | reverse complement strand
TCCTCGTCGCCGGTGATCAGGTAGCTGATGCTTTCGTCGAAATCCGGATTGTCGGCGAGGAAACCGGCGACCGCCGCGGTGAAGGCGGCGATCGCCGCCTTCATGTCGGCCGCCCCCCGGCCGTGCAGCACGCCGTCGATGATCTGGCCGCCGAACGGGTCGTTCTCCCACGCCGCCTCGTCGCCGACCGGCACCACGTCGGTATGGCCGGCGAAACAGAAGTTCCGCCCGCCCGTGCCGAAGCGGGCGAAGAGATTGTCGACGTCGGGGGTGCCCTCCTGCGAGAAGGACACGATATGGCCGTTGAAGCCGAGCGCCGCCAGTTCGGTCTTCAGGAGCTGCAACGCACCACCCTCGACCGGGGTGACGCTCGGGCAGCGGATCAGCGCCTGCGACAGCGCAACCGGATCGACGGCCCTGCCCATCATGCGCCGCGCAGCAGCTCGTTGACCGAGGTCTTGGAGCGGGTCTTCTCGTCGACGCGCTTGACGATGACCGCGCAATAGAGCCCCGGTCCCGGCGTGCCGTCGGGCAGCGGCTTGCCCGGCATGGTGCCGGAAACGACCACCGAATAGGGCGGCACGCGGCCATACATGACCTCGCCCGTGGCGCGGTCGATGATGCGGGTCGAGGCGCCGATATAGACACCCATGGAGAGCACCGAACCCTCACCGACGATGACGCCCTCGGCAACCTCGGCGCGCGCCCCGATGAAGCAATTGTCCTCGATGATGACAGGGTCCGCCTGCAGCGGCTCGAGCACGCCGGCGATACCGGCGCCGCCGGAAATGTGGCAGTTCTTGCCGATCTGCGCGCAGGAGCCGACGGTCGCCCAGGTGTCGATCATGGTCCCCGCATCGACATAGGCGCCGAGATTGACGAAGGACGGCATCAGGACGACGTTCGGCGCGATATAGGCCGACTTGCGTACGATGCAGCCCGGCACGGCGCGGAATCCGGCGGCGGCAAACTGCCTGTCGGTCCAGCCGGCGAACTTCGACGGCAACTTGTCGTACCACACGCCCTCGCCGATGCCGTCGCTCGACGGCCCGCCGCGGATCACGCCGGTCGGGATCAGGCGGAAGCTGACAAGCACGGCCTTCTTGAGCCACTGGTTGACGGTCCAGCCATCCGGGCCTTTCTCGGCGATCCGGGCCGTGCCGGAATCGAGCAGGTCGAGCGCGGTCAGAACGGCATCACGCACCTCGCCCTTTGTGGAGGTGTCGATGCTGTCGCGGTTGTCCCACGCGTTTTCGATGATGGCCTGGAGGTCTGTATTGCTCATGTCCTGATCGCTCGTTTGTCGTTGGAATTCTGAGGCGGGCGGGAGATTGGCCGAAGCACCTATCCCCGTCAAGCGGACCGGGTGCCGGTGAGGCCGTCCAGCCAGGCCTGCAGGTCGTCGATCTCCTCGTCGATATAGTCTGTATCGGCATCTGGCACCGACCAGCGCGTGTCGGTCCGCAGATAGACGGTCCTCATCCCGAGATCCTTCGCCGGTTTGAGGTTCTTGGCGATATCCTCGACCAGTACCGCGCGGCCCGGGTCGATATCATGGTTATCGACCATGACAGCGTAGGGCACCGGGTTGGGTTTCGGAACGTATCCTGCGGCAATGATGTCGAAGACCGTGCCGAAATGGTCCATCAGGCCGAGCGCGTTCAGCACGCCTTCCGCATGGCCGACCGTGCCGTTGGTATAGATCATCAGCCGTCCCGGCAGGCGCGAGAGCGCCGGACCAAGCTGTGGCAGGGGCGGCAGGCGAGAATAGTCGATATCGTGGACATAGTGCAGGAAATCGGCCGGTTCGACCTCGTGATTGTCCATCAGGCCGCGCAGCGTGGTGCCATGTTCAAGGAAATATCGCTTCTGGATCGCGAAGGCCTCCTCCTCGGGAATACCGAGCAGTTCGGAGATGTAGGCCTTCATCCTGACGTCGATCTGGGCGAACAGATTGCATTCCGCCGGGTAGAGCGTGTTGTCGAGATCGAAGATCCAGGTGTCGATGTGATCGTAGCTGTTGGTCATCAGGTTTTCAGTGCTCTTATTCGATCGATTGGAGGAAAGGATATTGCCATTCCGTGGCCGGATTGCGATAGGTTGTCGAAAGGGCGTGGGAAACCTGTAGTAACGTTCGGATAAGACGGACATGATTGCAGCGGCAATAATAATGTCGCTTGCCTGCAGTTTCTTCGAGGGCGGCAGGGGGGAAGAGTGTGCGTCCGGTTATTCTCATGCGGATTGAATCCGATTTCATCGACGACTTTCCCGGACCGGCATTGATCATCGATGGCGACGCGCGGATCCTACGTGCGAACCTGGCCGCCGGCGACCTGTCGAAACAGCTGAGCGACAACGAAGCCCCGGAACTGATGGATGTCCTGCGCACCGCCGTGCGCGAGGGCCGTACCGGTTCGTTCGACATCTCCTTCGATCCGATCGACGGCCGCCAGGCGGTCTACAACCTGATGATCGTGCCGTGCGACGACCCGCGGGGCGCATTGTTGCTGGCGCAGGAAGCCACGCTGGAACGCAATCTTTCCAAGGCGCTGAGCGATTCACGGCGCCGCTACCGGGACCTGGTCGAGATTTCCACCGACCTTGCCTGGGAGACCGACGCCGACGGCACCTTTGTCTTTGCCTCGCCCCGCGGCGGCATCGGCTACGAGGCGGCCGACCTTGTCGACCGCAATTTCAGGGATTTCCTCTGCCATCGCGATGACGAGGAGGCGAGGCTGGCTTTCCTGGCCCGGAAGCGCATCCAGTCCGTCGAGGTCTGGATGCGTGACAAGGCCGACGAGGAACGCCTGATAAGCGTATCCGCCACGCCTGTCACAGATGAATCCGGCGAATGGTCCGGCGCGCGCGGCGTCTGCAGCGACGTCACGGATAGGCACCGCCAGGAGGAAGCCCTCGCCCATGCCCGGGTCCGCGAGGAACTGCTGACCCATATCGTGCGCACGATCCGCGACGAGGTCGAGCCGTCCAACATGCTCGTGGCGGCCGCCCAGGCGACGGCGCGGGCCGTCGGCGCCGTCGGCTGCCGGGTCTACCGCGCCAACCAGTCCGGCGCCTTTTCCTGCGTCGCCGAATACGGCGTGCTCGGCGACACCTCGCCGCTCGACAACGTGGTCAACAAGCTGCGCCACCAGAACCTCTCGGTGCAGGACGAGGTCGGGTCGGTGCAGGCCATCGGCGTCGTCACCTTCAACAACCGCGGCCAGAACGGGGCGATGTGCCTGTGGCGGCGCAAGTTCGATCCGAACGACCCGATCGCGACCCGGCCGTGGAGCGACGACGAGAAGCTGCTGATCGTCGATATCGCGAACCAGATGGGTATCGCGCTCGAACAGATCGCGAGCCATGAGCGCATCATCACCCTGTCGCGCACCGACAGCCTGACCGGTCTGCTCAACCGCCGCGCCTTCTTCGATGAACTGGAGCGCCGCTACAACCGCCTCGCCCGGTCCAACGCCTCTTCCGCGCTGGTTTATGTCGACCTCGACAATTTCAAGCTGGTGAACGACATCCATGGCCACCAGCGCGGCGATTCCGCCCTGATCAAGCTGCGGGACGTGCTGATCGGCGGCACCCGTCCCGGCGACCTCATCGGTCGCCTCGGCGGCGACGAGTTCGCGCTCTGGCTCGATGGCATCGATATTTCCGGCGTCTCGAACCGGGCCGAAAGCCTGTTGCATTCCGGTCGATCGCTGAAGGCCTTCTCCGGCAAGACCGACCGCCCGCTCGGCCTGTCCCTCGGCATCGCCATGACGGTGCCGGGCAGCGGCGAGACTCTGAAGCAGCTGATCGCGCGTGCCGACGCGGCAATGTACGAAGTAAAGCGAAACGGTAAGGGAAACTACTATATAGACACCGGTAAGCCATCCGATCAGTCTGGTACCAAGTAGTCATGAGCGGACGGGCTTGGTTGCATGGGCGTGATCGTTGAACGGATGAAAAACTCTTTTTCCGGCGAGACGACTTACGAAAAGGTCAAGCAGGCGCTTGCTTCCGGCTCCGTCGCGAAGCGCGAGGCCTTGGCCCGCCGCGCCGACACCCGGCCGGAAGTGCTGTATTTTCTCGCCCGCGACGAATCGCCCGACGTCCGCAACGCCCTCGCCACCAACAGCGCCACGCCGGCCCAGGCCGACCAGGTTCTTGCCGACGATCCGGACGAGGAAGTCCGCCGGGCCCTCGCCCGCAAGATCGCCACGATCGCACCCGGTCTCGGACCGGCGGAAACCGACCGCGCGCGGTCGCTGGCATTCGACACCCTGAAGCAGCTGGCGCAGGACCAGGCCGCCCGGGTACGGGAAATGCTGGCCGAGGAGCTGAAGGCCGACCCGTCGATCGCGCCGGAGATCATCCAGCGCCTGGCGACAGACGATGAAATCAGCGTCGCGGCGCCCGTTCTCGAGTTCTCCCCGGTGCTGACCGACGAAGATTTGCTCTCGATCATCTCGCGCGGCATCGATTCACGCGCCCTTTCCGCGATCTCGCGCCGGACCGAGGTCAATTCAGACGTGTCCGACGCCATCGTCGCCACCGACGATGAAGCCGCGATCGCGAGTCTGCTCGGCAATGCCAAGGCACAGATCCGCGAGGAAACGCTGGACCGGCTCAGCGATATCGGCGCGGAGCGGATCAGCTGGCATGCGCCCATCGTCAAGCGCCCAGCACTCTCCGGCAAGGCCATCTCGCGCCTGGCGCGTTACGTTGCCCGCAACATGGTGGAGACCCTCGCCGCACGTCACGACATCGATCCGGCGACTGCCGCCAAGGTTTCCGAGACGCTCGACCGGCGGATTTCGGAAGGCGATCCCTACCTGGAACCGGCCCGGACGGTCAAGGATGGTTCGGAACGCGAGCAACCTCTCGAGAAGGCCAGGCGGGCGCTGAAGAACGCCGCCTCGCCCGACGAGGCGATGACGCAGATGCTGGAGGCACGCGACCACGGCCAGGTCATTGCCGCCATCGCAATTCTGAACAAGGTCGATATCGAGCACGTCCGGAAGGCCTTCGCGCGGCATACGGCGAAGGCCGTCGTGGCGCTTTGCTGGCGGGCGGGTCTCAGCGCCGGCACGGCCGGCAAGATCCAGTACCGGGTCGCAAAGATACCGCCGTCAGCGGTCATACATGCTGCTGCAGACGGCAGCTACGCGCTTACCGAGGATGAACTGACCTGGCAGGTAGACCTTTTCCTGTCCACCTGAACAGCCGGAATTCGCGTATCCGGGTTCTCAGTGGTCGCCGATCAGCGTACCCGCGCCGTGCGACGTGAAAATCTCAA
>JAVKCR010000115.1:0-5021 GCA_040222645.1 Rhodospirillales bacterium | reverse complement strand
TCGGGAAGCGCGCGGGTGAAGGTCGGACGTCCCGCCTTGAAACCGTACATGGGCTGCGACAGCTCCGCCACCGCCAACTCCGTGTACGATCCGGTCTTCAGGCCGAGGTCTTCCGGCGCCAAATCTTCGCCTGCTCGACGGCGCTGCGGCGCAGGATCGCCGCGTCCACGTCCACCGCCGTGAACAGGCTGCCGGCCTCGACGACCTCTTCGAGGAATTTCGGGTCGAGGGTGAGGAATCCGGCCGGCTTTCCGGCGGCGCGCACACGGCGGACCGCATCGCAGGCAATGGCGCGGACTTCCGGGTGGCTGGTGTCGCCGACATGGCCGAGGCTGGCGGCGAGGTCCGCCGGGCCGATGAAGATCGCGTCGATGCCGGGCACGGCGGCGATCTCCTCGATCCGGTCGCAGGCCTCCGCGGTCTCGATCTGCACGATCAGGCAGATCTCCTCGCGCGCGCGGGTCGCGTAATCCTGCACGAGGCCGAAGCGGTTGGCGTGGATCAGCCCGGCGACGCCGCGTACCCCGCCCGGCGCATATTCCACCGCGGCGGCGGCGAGTTTCGCCTCCTCGACGGTCTGCACATAGGGCACGAGGATGCTCTGCGCGCCGCAATCGAGCAGTTTCTTGATCTCCGCGACATCGAGCGATTTCGGCCGCACGACAGGGTGGACGGGGTAGGGGGCGACGGCCTGCAGGGCGGCCAGCGCCTCGGGCCGGTCCATCGGCGAATGCTCGGTATCGATCAGCATCCAGTCATAGCCGCAGCCGGCCAGCATTTCGGTGGTGTAGGCATCGTCGATCATGCACCAGAGACCGATCTGCTGGCGGCCTTCGAGCAGGGCTGCCTTGAAGCTGTTCTTCGGGAGTTCCATGGAATCGTTTCCTGTCGTTGTTTGCCGCCGGGTCAGGCGAGCAGCGTCGCCATGCGCCGCATGGCCAGCTCGTAGCCCTGCACGCCGAAACCGGCGATCACGCCTTCGGCACGGAGCGAGACGTAGGAATGGTGCCGGAAACTCTCGCGCTTGTGCACGTTCGAGATATGCACCTCGAGGACCGGTCCCTCGAAGGTATTGAGCGCATCAAGCACGGCGACGGAAGTGTGGGTCAGGGCGGCCGGGTTGATGATGATCCCGGCGGCCTGTTCCCGCGCCTCGTGGACCCAGTCGACGATCTGTCCCTCATGGTTCGACTGCATCAGCCTGCAGTCGAGACCGAGCGACTGGCCGGTCTTGCGGCAGTTCGCTTCAACGTCCTGCAAGGTTTCGTGGCCATAGATATTCGGTTCCCGCTTGCCGAGCAGGTTCAGGTTGGGTCCGTTCAGAATGTAGATCATCTTGGTCATGTGGCGTTTTCCCTGGATCGGTTCCCCTGGCCGGTGCCTGTACCGGCCTTGCGGGGGACTGTCGTGTCAACTGGTAGCAAGCCGGCGATCCTGCCGGCAAGCGCGGTTCCGGTGCGCTGGATATGCTGGCGCAGCAGGGCGATGGCGAGATCGCGGTTGCGCCCGACGGCGGCGTCGGCAATGGCGGCATGTTCGCTGGCCACGTCGCGATCGCCACCACCCTGCCGGATGAGCAGCCGCCGGTAGCGATCATTAAGTCCGTGCAGCCGTACGCAGATCGCGCGCAACATCGGCCGGCCGCAGCCCGCTGCCAGTGCGTTGTGAAAGTCCGCATGGGCAGCTTCCCATGCCTCGATCGATTCCGGTCTGTCCGGGTCTCGGTCGATGCGGTTGAGACGGTGGAGCGCGGAGAGAACGCCGCCCTCCCACTCGACATCCGCCCGGTCGATGGACAGGCCGAGCGCCAGTCCCTCGAGGTCGGCGCGCATCCCGGTCACTTCCGCGAGGTTCTCCCGCGACATCGGTGCGATCCGGAAGCCCCGCTGGTCCTCCGCCTCGACGAGACCGTCGGCGACCAGCCGCGAGATCGCTTCGCGCAGCGGCGAGAGCGAAATGCCGAAACGGCTGCGCAACTGGTCGAGATTGACCTTCGCACCGGCCTCGATCTCGCCGCGCAGGATTGCCGTGCGGAGTTCGGAAGCCACGCGGCTTGCCCGCGTCGGCTTGGATATCCGCTTCTCATCGGCGGGGGAGGTGGTGGATGATGGCATCGACGGCACTGGTCATGGGTTCGATAATCGATTATTGTCAGTTGAGTTGATTTTTTGCAAGTTTGCAAAATATGCTCCTTCATATCTGACGAAACCGGGAACGATCCATGCCGGAAAAAGCCGAGCCTCATGTCACTATCGGCAGCAGCGTTCACGAATCGCTGCGCCGGGACATCATCTTCGGCCGCCTGGAGCCCGGGCGGAAGCTGCATCTCAACGACCTCAAGGCCTATTACAGCGCCTCGGTCTCGACATTGCGGGAAGGGCTGAACCGGCTGGTTGCCGAAGGCTTCGTGATCAACGAGGGCCAGCGGGGCTTTCATGTCGCGCCGATGACCATGGAGGGGCTGAAGGAGATTGCGGACCTCCGCATCCTCATCGAGGGTCATGCCCTGAAACTCTCCATCGAGGCAGGCGATACCGAGTGGGAAGGCGAGATCGTCTCCGCGCACCACAAGCTGCACCGCATGGAACAGCGCATGGGGCAGGGCGATTTCTCGGTGAAGGAGACCTGGAAGCAGTATGACTGGGAGTTCCACCAGTCGCTGATCGGCGCCTGCGGGTCGCGGGAACTGCTGTCTCTGCACGGCACCGTGTTCGACAAGTATCTCCGCTACCTGATGCGCCTGCTGTCCTTCCGGGGCGATACCGCGGTCAACGAACATCGCGCCCTGCTGGCCGCGGCGCTCGACCGGGATGCGGACCGGGCCCAGCAGATCCTGCGCCAGCATATCGCGGGCGGCGTTCAGCACAGCCTGACCGAACTTGTGGGGACAGTCAGGGTTCCAGCCTAAATAATCGATTATGAAAATTATTTCATATACAATGTCGTACATATGATGTTTCGATTAATGTCTGTTGCGCGGATTTCGATTCCGTGCCAACCTGCCTGGGTCTGGCTGAAAGCCGGCGAAAAACCAAAAAATCCGATTGGGAGGAATCCATGAAAATGAACATTGCACGTCGCTCCGTGATGGCAGCGGCCGCCGCGATTGTCGCGGCCTCGGTCGGGAGCGCCGCTCTCGCCCAGGACAAGGTCCAGCTTCGCCTGTCTTCCGTTAATTCCGCGACCGACCAGCGCGCCATTGCGCTCGAGCAGAAGTTCGGTCCGGCCGTCGCCGGTTTCGCGTCGTTCGAGCCGCACTGGAACGGCACGCTGTTCAAGCAGGGCACCGAGCTCGAGGCAATCGCCCGCGGCAACCTCGAGATGTCGATCACCTCGGCGCAGGAACTCGCGGTGTTCTTCCCGGAATTCTCCATCTTCACCGCCGGCTACGTGCATCAGAGCGCCGAACACCAGGTGAAGGTGTTCAACGATCCGCTGATGGACCCGTTCAAGAAGAAGGTCGAGGACGAACTCGGCGTGAAACTGCTGTCTGTGATGTATCTCGGCCGCCGCCAGGTCAACCTGCGCCAGAGCAAGGCTGAGCTGACCGTGAAGACGCCGGACGACCTCAAGGGCGTCAACCTCCGCATGCCCGGCACCGACGCCTGGCAGTTCCTCGGCAAGGCGCTTGGCGCGAGCCCGACACCGATGGCCTTCACGGAAGTCTATACCGCGCTGCAGTCCGGCGCCGTCGACGGCCAGGACAACCCGCTGCCGACCGTTGTCGACGCCAAGTTCTACGAAGTTACCAAGCAGATCGTGCTGACCTCGCACCTCGTCGACCTGAACTACATCGCCTTCTCCAAGAAGGTCTGGGACGGTCTGACTGCCGACCAGCAGAAGGTCGTGCAGGCCGCTGCCGACGAGGCCGCCGAATTCGGCCGCCAGAACCAGCTCAAGAAGGAGCAGGAACTGGGCGACTTCCTGACCAGCAAGGGGCTCGATGTCTACGAACCGGATGTCGCCGCTTTCCGCAACCGGGTGCAGAAGATGTACCAGGAAAGCGAGTACGCGAAGAACTGGCCGGCCGGCGTGATCGACAAGATCAACGCGCTCGGCAACTGAGCCAGGGCTCCCGTCGGGACGGGCTGCGGACCGGTTCGCCCGGTCCGCAGCCATCCCGCCGCCACCGGTCGGCAGGGTTCGCGATGCGGACCACCGGTATATCATTCGATCAACATGTTGCGGTGGCCCGACCGGGGTCGTTCCGGACCCCGGCGCACATCTTCAGGGAGGCTTCGCGCCATGCCACGCGGTCTTGACGGCAGGGTCGCCATCGTCACCGGTGAGGCCGGCGGCATCGGTCTCGGCATCGCCCGCACGCTGGCCGGGCACGGGGTGAAGCTGATCCTCTGGGATCGCGACTTCTCCCGCTTCGATGTCCTGGCGGACAAGCCGTCACATCTCGCCTGCCGCGTGGTCGACGTGACCGACGCGGCGGATGTCGCGGTCGCGTTTGAGGAGGCCGTGTCGCTGGCCGGTTCGGTCGACATTCTCATCAACAATGCCGGCATCAATGGTCCGGTGCGGCCGCTCGAGGATTACCCGCTCGAGGATTGGAACCGTGTCGTCGCGGTGAACCTGAACGGCGTGTTCCACGGATGCCGGGTGGCGGTACCGCACATGAAGGCGCGCGGCTACGGCCGTATCCTCAACATCGCCTCGATCGCCGGCAAGGAAGGCGTGCAGTTCATCGCCGCCTATTCCGCCGCCAAGGCCGGCGTCATCGCCATGTCGAAAGCGCTCGCCAAGGAGATCGCGGCCTCCGGCGTGACAGTCAACTGTATCGCGCCGGCGATCACGGAAACCGAACTGTTCCGCGAGATGACGGAAGAACATATCATCGCGTCCAAGGCGAAAATTCCCATGGGCCGCTTCCTGCAGATCGGCGAGATCGCCGACATGGCCGCCTGGATCGTCAGCGAGGAATGCAGCTTCACGTCAGGATTTACGTTCGACTTGACCGGCGGTCGCGCGACATACTGACGAAAACGGATCGGCAACGACCCGACGGGGGAAGC
>JAVKCR010000114.1:0-37433 GCA_040222645.1 Rhodospirillales bacterium | reverse complement strand
GCCGGGATTGATGCGGCTGCGGGTTTCCGTGTTCCAGTGGCTGCCGGCGGAGACGGCGTCATCCAGCGCGGCGCCGTCGTCCTGTCGGCGGGCGATCTCGATCAGCAGTTCCATGCATTGCTCGCCGGCCCCGCCATGCACGTCGCCCAGCACGTTGACCGCCGATCCCATGGCGCCGTTGAGTCCGACGCCGCAGGTGATCGCCATTCGCGCGATGCCGATCGACGGCGCCTGCGGGCCGTGATCGACGCCGGCGACCAGCGCCGCTTCGAGCAGCACGGACTGCGCCCGGTCCGGCAGTTCGCCGCGGGTCAGCAGCCACACCATGTCGGCGAAGCCGGCATTGCCCATCAGGTCCTCGATGGCGTAGCCGGAAAACCGGATTCGCCCCGGCGACATGTCGATGATGGCGCTGCGCCAGTAATCGCGGATTTCCTGTTCGATTTCCCCGGCGGTACGTTCTTCGGCCATGATCTCTCCCTCCTGCCTAGCGGTCAGGTCGCGACCCGGAACGGAACTCCTCGATCCGGTCGAACACCGTCGCGTCGGACAACCGGCCGAGAAATCCCCTGTCGAAATAATGGCCGACGATGACGCAATCAATTGTTTCGCCGTCGTCGGCACAGGGCAGTGTAAGACGGTCGCAGCCGAGTGCCTGGTCGTTCCGGTTCACGATGTAGGTATCCAGTGCTGCCTTGCTCTCACGCTCGGCATGCTTCAGGCAATTCAGGCTGAATTCCAGCGATTGCGGCGGAACGAATTCCTCCGGTGTCAGTCCTGTCGGATTGCAGCCGTTCAGGTCGATCATCGCGGTGGAGGCCAGGGTGACGCGGTACCGGCCGGTTTCCGGTTCTCGGCGCATGATGCTGATGTTACGGCCCCAGGACAGGAATTCCTCGATCAGGAAATCGCTTCGCGCAGGGAGAAGGCCAGCGGGTGCTTTCGACCGCCAGAAAGACCAGAGCGACCGCAGTTGCGGGCGCTTGATGTCATTTTCGTCATCAATCAGCCGGATGATGTAGTTCGGGTCGAACTCGATCGTGCGCCGGCCGGCCGAAATCACCGTGTGTTTCCTTCCGGAATCTTGCCGAGCACATGATCGTAGAGCGTCCGCTGCTGGTGAGGCTCGACGAATCCCCGGTCGTAGAAGATCGCGATGATGAAATAATCGACCGCGCTACCGTCGTTGCTGCAGGGCATGACCAGCCGCTGGAAACTTTTCCGTGCAATCGTATCGGCATCGAGGCGGTCGTATACCGCGGTCCGCGCCTTCATAGCCTCGAGGTAGGGGCGGCAGCCGAACTCGAGCGCCTCGGGCGGCATGTACTGGTCGAAAAACCGGTTCGTCGCATCGATCTTGTTGAGTTCGATCATGACCCGCGAGGCCAGCGTTACCTTGAACCGGGGTGGGTCGCCCTCTGGCCTCACCGCGCCGATATGGGCGGTCCAGGGCAGGAACTCCTCGATCCGGAAATCATTGCGGGACGGCAATGCGCCGGGGCACCGTTCGTGCCAGAACTGCCAGATCGGGCGCATCGGTTCGAAGGGAATGTCGTCCTTCGTCGCAATGCGTTTCAGTTCCTGGGGCGCTTTTGCCGACATTCAGTCCGTGTCCATCGCGGAATCTTGCAAGAGAAGCCGCCGCCGCAGCGGCGTCAGTTCGAAAGGATTCCGGATTCTGTCATTCAAATAAAGCGCGATTGCAAAATAGTCGGTGTCGCAGCCGTTTTCAGCCATCGGTAGCATGAGTGCGGACAGGCCGGATTGCCGCCCGTCTTCCTCGACGACGAGGCTGTGAAACACCGCCTGCCGCTCCATGGCGGCGAGCCGGTACGGTTCCATGATGAATTCTGCGGTTCCCTTCGGCACGATCTCGTCGAGATAACATCCGGTCACGTCACGCCGGTTCAGGTCGATCATTGTCGAGGAAGAGAGTTTGACCACCAGCCGCTCGACAGCTCCCTCGACCCGGAACATGCCGATATGCCGCGCCCAGGGCAGGAATTCCTCGATACCGAAGTCCGAGCGGGCGGGCAGCGGCTTGCCGCCCCGGCGTTCCTGCCAGAGCGACCAGACACCGCGAAATTGCTCGTGCCCGATATCGGTGGCGGACCGAACGACGATCGTCCGGATTTCCACGTCGCTAAACATGGGCAACAAGCCGCAAACGGCTCATTCGCTGGCGCCGTGTGCCGGAGTGACCGAGATGATTCCGGCGGCTTCCAGCCGCTCTATCTCGACGGCATCCACCCCGATGCCGGCGAGGATCTCGCGGGAATGCTGACCGGGCGTCGGCAGGTCGAGGCGGACATCCGGGCGTCTGCCGTCGATGGCGAGCGGCAGGGCCGGAATGCGGGTCGGCACGCCATCCCGGTCGAGTTTCACCTCGACCAGCCCGCCGGAATTGTTGAGATGCGGGTCGTCGTACAGGTCGTGCGGCCGGGCGATCGGCGCATAGGGCAGGCCGACCGACTCGCAGATCGCGATGAGGTCATCCTTGGTATGGCGGCGGCAGATCTCGGCGATCTTCGGAATCAGCGTCGCGCGCGCCGAGACCCGCTGGTTGTTGGTCGAGAGCGCCGGGTCGGCGGCGAGATCGTCGGCGCCGAAGGCCTTGCAGAAGACCGGCCATTGCTTGTCGCTGACCACGCCGACGAAAACCTGGCCGTCATCGGCGGTCTCGAACACGTCGTAGATGCCCCATGCGGAAATCCGGTTCGGCATCGGGTCGGCGGCCTTGCCGGTGACCGCGAACTGCGCCATGTGCTGGGCGACGAGGAAGATGTTGTTCTCGTAGAGCGCGCTCTGGACATGCGCGCCCTTGCCCGTGGCGTCGCGCTCGCGCAGCGCCGCCATGATGCCGATGGCGCCGAACATGCCGCCCATGATGTCGTTGACCGAAGTGCCGGCGCGCAGCGGCCGGCCCGGCGGGCCGGTCATGTAGGCAAGCCCGCCCATCATCTGCACCACCTCGTCGAGGGCCGTGCGGTTCTCGTAAGGGCCCGGCATGAAGCCCTTCATCGAGCAATAGATGACGTCCTGCCGGATTTCCTTCAGCGCCTCGTATCCGAGCCCGAGCCGTTCCATCACGCCCGGCCGGAAGTTCTCGGTGACCGCATCGGCGGTCGCGACCAGCCTCTTCAGCAGGGCCAGGCCTTCCGGGTTCTTGATGTCGACCGCCAGGCTTTTCTTGTTCCTGTTGAAGGTCGGGTGGAATCCGGCTCCGGACCCGATCAGGTAGCGGGTCGAATCGCCGTCGCCGACGGCCTCGATCTTGATCACCTCGGCGCCGAGATCGGCGAGGATCAGGCCGCAGCTCGGCCCCATGACCATATGGACGAACTCCAGGACGCGAATTCCCGCCAATGGCGTGCGCGCCGGCGCATCATTCATGATCGTCAGATCTCCACCTTCTCTCCGCCGATCACGATATCTCCCATATCGTCGACTTCCATGCGGAACTTACGGCCGTGCAGGGTGAAGTGCAACGCGTGCTCCGGCCCGATTCCGATCGCCCGCAGCCGGCGGTTGAACTCGGTTTCGTCGACATCGACCGGTAGCTCAAGCAGGTCGTCGTAATCCTTCCGCGTGGTCTTGCGGCCGCTCCAGGCGACGTCGACCGGCTCCAGCCTGCCGTCGGCACAGGCCAGCAGCGTGGCGAGCTGGCGGAACAGGTCGCGCATCAGTTCGTGGGTGACCGCATCGACCTCGAGAATGGTCATTTCCGGCTCGATGTCGAACCAGCCGACACCGACGATGGCGCCGTCGTCGACGCGCGGCGTCATCTCGTGAACCGTGGCGCCGAAGCGCGCATCGCCCTCGTAGAGCGCCCAGACCGCCGGGTAGAGCCCCGGCCGGTTCGGCGGCCCGGGATGGAAATTGTAGGCCGGGCCGACGGCGGCGAGAATCTCCGCCGGCACGATGACCCCGGAATGGTAGCTGACCAGGCGCTGGCGTTTTGCCGGGTCGATCGCCGCGCGCAGCTTGCCGAGCGTGTCGGCATGGCGGATGGAGAGTGCCGGGTTGGCCCCGGTCAGCATCGCGACCAGCGGGTCGGTGTTGATGCGCTCGGACAAAAGGATGATCTCGTCGGGCATGGCCAGAGACTAACGCGCATCGTCCGATTCGCCACCCCCCTTGCCGCGGATCGCGGTGCGGATGGCCGCCACGAGAAGAGCCGGGAGAAACGCGGCGCCGAGGAACAAAGGCAGACCGTCGAGCCCGGTCACCGCGATCAGGCCGCCGCTGGCCACCGGCCCGGTCAGGTTGCCCATCGACCAGGCCATGGCGAAGGCGGCATTGCCGGTGACCAGCATCCGCCCGGTGAAGCGGTCGCCGAGTTCCTTCATCGACAAGGTGTAGATGCCGAAGGCGACGCCGCCCCAGAGGAAGAAATGGATTGCGAGCGCAGCGCCGTTCGCGGCCAGGACGGGCAGCAGCGCCGGCGCCGCGACCGACAGCGCGACGCAGCCGAGAAACACGGTGCGCCCGCGCAGCCGGTCGGCCAGCATGCCCACGGGTATCTGCAGCATCGCCGAACCGACGATGAAGGTGGCGAGCAGGATGGAGACCGTGGTCTCCCCGTGCCCGAAGCCGAGCAGGTATATCGGCAGCAGCGACAGCAGCCCGGACTCGAAGATGCCGAAGCCGAGAATGGCGACCAGCAGCGCCGGCGCGACCAGGATGAACCTGGCGATCGAACTGCCGCTCCCGCCGCTCCCCTCGTCGAAATCGCCGACCTCGCGCGCCGGGAGAATGCCGAACAGCGCGATGAAGCCGATGGCGATGCCGGCGATATAGGGCGGCCAGCCCTCCGAGCCGGTGACGGTCAGGATCGCCGGACCGACCGCAAATCCCAGCGCGAAGACCGTGGCATAGATGCCGATGATGCGTCCCCGCAGCCGGGACGGGGCGAGGTGGTTTATCCAGGTGTCGCAGATGATGAAGATGCCGCTGGAGACGAAACCGTGCGCGAGGCGGATCGGGAACCAGGGCACGAGACCGGGAAACAGCGGGTAGAGCGCGAACACGGCGGTGGTCGCGGAGATGCAGAGGATCGCCGTCCGCTTGAGACCGATCCGGACGATCACCGACGGTATTACCCAGCCGGCCAGCATCAGGCCGAGGCCCGTCATCGCCGCGTTGAAGCCGATCATCGTCGGCGAGACGCCCCAGCGGTTGAGGTTGAAGGCGATCAGCGGATAGGTCAGTCCGATCATCGCCGACAGGATGCTGATGCCCGCGGTAACCGCCGCGACGCTCCGCCAGTCGACAGGGGTCTCTGGTACGGTCTCTGCGGTCACCCGTCCTCGCCGATGAACTGCATCACCTTGGCGAGTCCCTGGCGCATATGGTCCTCGAGATGGGACAGCATGGCGTCGAGATCGTCGCCGCAGGCCAGCGCGACGTAGAGATCATGCGCCTCGCGCAGCGGATGCGGCCGGTTGTGGGCGCGCTGGTGCAGGGTGAAATAGAATTGCAGGTTCGGCCGGATGCGGGTCCATGCCTGCTGCAGCAGCGAATGGCCGCTGACATCGTAGCACCAGGAATGCAGGTAGAGCTCCGCCTCGATGGCGAGCGCCGGATCGTCGCCGAGCGCGATCGCCGCGTCGAGCTTGCGGTCGCGCTCGCGCAGGTCGGCCTTCCGCGCCTCGGTACGGTTCGGCCAGGCTTCCCGGAAGGCGAACTGCTCCAGCGCGGTGCGCAGCGAATAGAGCTCCTCGAGGTCCTTGCGGGTGAAGGAGCGCACGAACAGCCCCTTGTAGGGCTCGGTGACGAGCAGGCCGTTTTCCACCAGTTCGCGGATCGCCTCGCGCAAAGGCGCGCGGCTGACCCCGAGCTGGTCGGCGAGGTCGGTCTCGGTCAGCCTTTCGCCCGGATTCACCTGGCCGGTGACGATCAGCTTGCGGATCGCCGCGACGATCTGCCCGCGCCGGGTCCGGTCGCCGAGCGGCTGGAGCGCCTGAAGTGCCGTCATGCCGTGTCTTTCGCCACCAGTTCCTTGTACAGCGCCCTGAGACGCAATGTCATCTCGCCCGCCTTGCCGGCGCCGATCGTCCGTCCGTCGATGTCGACCACCGGGGTCTGGGCGCCGAAGGTGCCGGTGATGAACGCTTCGTCAGCGCCATAGGCGTCGACGAGGGAATAGTTGCGTTCGAACACCGGGATGCCGTTGGCGCGGCAGAGTTCGATGACC
This sequence comes from Rhodospirillales bacterium, assembly GCA_040222645.1. Classification (GTDB taxonomy): domain Bacteria; phylum Pseudomonadota; class Alphaproteobacteria; order Rhodospirillales; family HT1-32; genus HT1-32. The sequence continues at coordinate 31,237 of JAVKCR010000114.1, read as the reverse complement.
TTCCTGCGGGTGATGCCATTCATGCAGTAGTCCCCGGTCGAGGTCCAGACCTCGCCCTTGCGGACGATGAAGAAGTTGCAGGAATTGGTGGTGTTGACGAAGCCCTGGGGGTCGAGCATCAGCGCCTCGTCGGCGCCGGCCTTCTGGGCATGGATGCCGGCCAGGATACAGTTCAGCTTCGAATGCGAGTTGAGCTTCGGATCCTGGGTGAGCGGCAATCCGCGGTGGATCGGCACCGTGAACAGCCGGATACCGCGCGCGACGATCTCGTCCGACGGCGTCGAATGCTCCATGATGATCACCATGGTCGGGCCGGACTTCGAGAGTCTCGGGTCCTGGAACGGCTTCGACTTGATGCCGCGGGTCACCATCAGCCGGGCATGCACGTTCTCGCGCATCCCGTTGGCGGCGGCGGTCGCGTCGAGCGCGGCCGTGACCTCCTCCGGGCTCATCCGGATGTCGAGGTCGATGGCCTTGGCCGCCTCGAACAGCCGGTCCAGATGCTCGCCGAGGAACGCCCATTTTCCGTTGTAGAGCCGGATGCCCTCCCAGACCCCGTCGCCCAGCATGAAGCCGGAATCGTAGACCGAGACCACGGCCTCCGACCGGTGAACGATCTTGCCGTTCACGTAGATCATCAGGTCGTCGTTGCGGGTATCCTTCTCGGCGTCATGGGTGGAATGGCTGCTCAGCGGCTTGTTCATTTTCTTGTCCGTTTCAGAAGTCGGGGTCGGGCAGGCGGAAGGTGGCGTGGCCGCCGAGGAATTCGCGCGTGCGCGCTTCCCGGGGGCGGACCAGCACCTCGTCGGGGGTGCCCTGTTCGTGGATGCGTCCCTCGTGCAGGAACAGCACCTTGTCGGCCACCGAATAGGCGAAGCCGAGTTCGTGGGTGACGATCAGCATGGTCATGCCCTCGTCGGCGAGGCTCTTCATGGTCTGCAGCACCTCGCCCACCAGTTCGGGGTCGAGCGCGGAGGTCGCCTCGTCGAACAGCATCAGCCGGGGCTCCATGGCCAGCGCCCGGGCGATGGCGACGCGCTGCTGCTGGCCGCCGGAAAGGTGGGAGGGATAGGCATCCATCTTGTCGGCCAGCCCGACGCGGTTCAGGTACTTCTCGGCGCGCGCGATGCAATCGGCCCTGGACAGCCTGAGGACCGTGCGCGGCCCTTCCATGACGTTCTCGCGGGCGGTCATGTGCGGGAACAGGTTGAAGTGCTGGAACACCATGCCGACATGGGCGCGGATCGGCGTCAGGTCGCGCTCGACATACTCGATCCCGCCGCCGCTCTCGCGGCCGACCGGCATGCCGTCGAGGATGACGCGGCCGGCCGACGGGATCTCGAGGAAATTGACGCAGCGGAGCAGCGTCGACTTGCCGGAGCCGGACGAGCCGAGCAGCACCACGGCATCGCCGGCATTCACCGTGAGGTCGATGCCCTTCAGCACCTCGTTGGCGCCGAAGGATTTGCGCAGGCCCTCGATGCGGAGCAGTTCGCTCATCAGCCGTTCCTTCTGAGACGGAGTTCGACGCGGTGGACGACCAGCGCCACCGGATAGATCAGCGCGAAGAAGATCAGCGCCACCACCGTGTAGGTCTCGATGGGATTGTAATTGTAGGTCGCGATCGACTTGGCCTGGTGCATCAGTTCGCCGAAGGCGATGACGGACGCGAGCGAGGTCATCTTCATCAGTTCGACCGCGCGGTTCATGAAGGCCGGCACCATCCGCGTGATGGCCTGCGGCAGGACGACGCGGCGCATCTGCTGGGCGTAGGTCATGCCGAGCGCCTTGCCGGCCTCCCATTGGCCGCGGTGGATCGACTGGATGCCGGCGCGGTAGATCTCGGCGCAGAAGGCGGTGGTGTTCAGGCTGAGCCCGATGGTCGCGGCGGTGAAGGCATTCACGTCGAACGGCGAGATGATCGGGAAGGCGAAGAAGAACCACATGATCTGCACCAGCGCGGGGGTGTTGCGGAACACCTCCACGAAGGCGGTCGCCGGCCAGTTGAACAACGGATTGCGCGAATAGCGCCCGGCGCCGACGACGAGACCGGCGGTCAGACCGATGGCGAGGCAGAGCAGGCCGAGCATCACCGTGTTGGCAAGCCCGGTCAGCAGCAGCTCGCGGCTCTGGAAAACGGTGGCGAAATCCCAGTTGTGGTTCATCGCGCCGCCCTCAATGCGCCGTCGATTCGCCCGACCGCGCGAGATGGCGTTCAAGCCGGCGGACGGCAAGGGATGCCGGGAAGATCACGATGAAATACATGCCCGCCGCAACCGTGAACACCTCCAGCGGCCGGTAGGTCGACTGGGCGATGTTGTTCGCCTGGTAGAGCAGGTCGGCATAGGAGACCGTGGCGACCAGCGTCGTCGTCTTCATCAGCTCGATGACGCGTTCGAGGAAGGCGGGGATCATCCGCTTCACCGCCTGCGGCAGGATCACCCTTCGCAGCGACTGGCCGCGGTCGAGGCCGATGGCCTTGGCGGCTTCCCACTGGCCGCGCTCGATGGAGACGATGCCGCCGCGGAACACCTCGGCGAAGAAGGCCGAGGATTGCAGCGAGAAGGTCAGGACCGAGGCCCGGAACGGGTCGATCTCGATGCCGGTGAGCAAGGGCAGCGCGAAGAAGAACCAGAACAGCTGGACGATCGGCGGCGTCGAACGGAAGAACTCGATGAAGATGCCGACCACGCCGCGCACCAGGGCGATCGGCGACAGCCGCAACAGCGCCGCCGCCAGCCCGAGCGGCACCCCGAACAGCAGCGCCAGCGCGGTCACTTTCAGCGTGTTGCCGAGCCCCGCCAGCAGGAGATCGAAATCCCTGAAGACGATGGCGAAATCCCACTCGTAACCCATGTCGCGTCAGCTCCGGCGGCGCGGTGCGGGACCGACGGTCAGGCCGGTCCCGCGGTTCGTCTTACCATTCTTCCCGGCGGATGGCCGGAACCGTCGACGGATCGACGCCGAACTTGGTCAGGAACTCCTCGTACCAGACCTGGGTCTGGCCGGTGCTGTAGTAATAGGCGATGGCGGTGTTGACCCAGTCGCGCCAGCGCTTGTCGTCCTCCATCCGCACCCCGGCGGAGGAGGCGGACTGGCGGATCGGCTTCGGCAGCACGATCTGGCCGCGGCCGATCTTCTTGCGCATGGCGATCAGCGGCGGGTGGAACAGCGAGACCGCGTTCACCCGGCCGGACTGGAAGGCCGCGACCGATTCACCGTTCGACGGGAACCGCAGGATCTCCGCATTGACGAGGCGGGCCGAGACGTAGCGGTCCATGGTGGTGCCCTGGGTGACGGCGATCTTGATGCCGTCCTTGTTCAGGTCGTCCCAGGTCTCGATCTTGAGATCGTCGTCGGCGAGGACGGCGAGCGCGTAATAGAGCAGCGGCTGGGCCGGGAAATCGACGGCGAGCGCGCGTTTCGGCGTCGCGTCGAGCACGAACATGATGTCGATCTTGTTCGATTGCAGCGCCGCGACCGCGGTGCCCCAGGTGACCTCGACGGCCTCGAACTTCACGTCCATCTCTTCCGCCATCTGCTTGCCGATGGCGGCGCCGAGGCCTTCCCATTCCTCGCTGCCGGGCGCCTTGGAGAACCATGGCGGGGCCTGGGTGACGCCGACGCGGATGGAGCCGCGCTCCTTGATGGCTTCCCAGGTGGATTTGTCCTGCGCGGCGGCCGCGCCGGTGAATGCCAGCGTCGCCGCCAGCGCGATTGCCGACGCGACGCGCCGGAAGAGTGATGCAGTCATGATCGTGAACTCCCCTGATCGAAAGAGGATTGTATGAAATAGGATTGTCGACAATCTGTCAAATGATGGCGTTGACCTCGTCCTGAAACGAGTTCAGGACGAGGGCCGTAGCTTCTCGCCGCTCTCCCGCTATTTCAGCGTTTCCACGTAGGCGAGCAGGTCGTCGAGGTCTTCGAGGGTGAAGGGGAAGGCGGTGGCGTTGGGCGGATCGGGGCTCCAGCGCGGGCTGTCGGGCACCCGCACGAAAACCGGGTGCGGGCGGCGGACATAGAAGGAGGAGAAACGTTCGTCGGCATCCGGCATCTTCAGCAGCACCGCGAAGGAGGGTGTGCTGTCGATGCCGCCGAGGCGGTTGAAGTCGCCGATCACGTGGCAGCGCGCGCAATGAACCTTCGCGATCCGTTCGCCGTCTGCGGGGTTGCCCTCCGCGAAAGCGGGTCCCGTTGTCATGGCGCCTGCCACCGCCAGCAGAACGGTCAGGAGACGTTTCCTCATGGCGCCATTGTAATCGCATCCGGGGCGGGAGGGAAATACGCCGCGTTGCCCGGCCCTGGCCATTGCCAAGGCGCGGCGCCGTGGTTAACTGAATGGCCTCTCTTGTGCATTCCAGCGAACCCGGAAACCGAACCATGCCTGACGACCAGAAACCGCATTCGATCGAGGAATTGCGCGAGCGTTCCGGAAGCGCGCTTGGAACCGCGGAATTCGCCGAAGCCATCGCCCGCGCTGCCGCCGCGCCGCGCGGCTGGCCGGCGGATGGCTGGATCGACCTGATCGCGCCGTCGGCGGATGCCGGGACGCGCGCCGCCCTGCTCGATGCCCGCGCCGCCCTGGAGCCGGTGGACAGCCCCGTGCGGCCGGGCCGGGTCGCGGCGCTGCGCGCGCGGTTGCGTGATCTCGGCATCGACGGTTTCATCGTGCCGCGTTCCGACGAGCATCTCGGCGAGTTCGTGCCCGCCGACAGCGAACGGCTGGCCTGGCTCACCGGCTTCACCGGCTCGGCCGGGCTGGCGATAATCATGGCCGATAGCGCCGCCTTGTTCATCGACGGCCGCTATACCCTGCAGGTGCAGGACCAGGCGGATGGCTCGATCTTCGAATTCCGCCACCTGATCCGCGAACCCGCCACCGACTGGCTGCGCGAACGGGTGCAGGAGGGCATGCAGATCGGCTTCGATCCCCGGCTGCACGGTATCCGCGGCGCCGCTGCGCTCCGCAAGGCGGTGGAAGCCGCCGGCGGCAGGCTGGTCGCGCTCGATGCCAACCCGGTGGACGAGGTCTGGGAAGACCGCCCGCCGCGCCCGCTGTCGCCGGTCGTGGCGCATCCCCAGGCCTTCGCCGGCGAGGCCGCCGAGCAGAAACGCCAGCGCATCGCCGAGATCATCGCCGGACGGGGTGCGGCGGCCACGGTTCTCTCGCAGCCGGACTCCGTGGCCTGGCTGCTCAACATCCGCGGCCAGGACACCGATTCGACGCCGCTGCCGCTCTGCCATGCCATCCAGAAGAGCGACGGCGCTGTCGATCTGTTCATCGACGCGATCAAGGTGCCGCCGGCGACGCGCGACCATCTCGGGCCGGCGGTGAATCTCTTCCCGCCGGAGCGGTTCGGCCCGGCGCTGGAAGCCCTCGGGGCGGATGGCGCGAAGGTCTCGATCGATCCGAACGGCGCGAACGAATGGATCCGGCTCCGGCTTGCGGAAGGCGGCGCCGAGATCGTCGAGGCGGACGATCCCTGCATTCATCCGCGCGCGATCAAGAACGCGACGGAGATCGCCGGCACCATCGCCGCCCACCATCGGGACGGTGCGGCGCTGTCGCGCTTCCTGCACTGGCTCGACGAGAACGCGCCGGGGGCGAGCGAGCTGGATTGCGTCGCCCGCCTCGCGGCCTTCCGCGAGGAGATGGAGAACTATCGCGGCCCGAGCTTCTCCACCATCGCGGGTTCCGGCCCGAACGGCGCCATCGTGCATTACCGGGTGACGGAACGTAGCGACCGGATTCTCGGCGCGGGCGAGCTGTTCCTCGTCGATTCCGGCGGGCAGTATCTCGACGGCACGACGGACGTCACCCGCACCATCGCCATCGGCGCGCCGTCGGAGGAGATGCGCCGCGCCTTCACGCTGGTGCTGAAAGGTCATATCTCGCTGGCCACCGCCCGCTTCCCCGCCGGCACCAAGGGCGGCCTGCTCGACGGGCTGGCGCGCCAGCATCTCTGGCGCCACGGGCTCAATTACGACCACGGCACCGGTCACGGCGTCGGCTCCTATCTCGGCGTTCACGAGGGGCCGCAGCGCATCGGCGGCATGAGCGCGGTCGAACTCGAACCCGGCATGATCGTCTCCAACGAACCCGGCTACTACAAGACCGGCGCCTTCGGCATCCGCATCGAGAACCTGGTGCTGGTCGAGACCGCCGATACCGGCGAGGCCGGCTGGCAGGGCTTCCGTACCCTGACCCTGGCGCCGATCGACCGGCGGCTGGTCGACACCGACCTGATGAACCGTGACGAGATCGCCTGGCTCGATGCCTACCATGCGGAGGTCGCCCGCGTCGTCGGCCCGCAACTCGACGGGGCGGCTGCGGACTGGCTCCGGCGCGCGACCGCCCCGCTCGGAAGCTGATCAGGAATCGCGGGCGTAATCGTCCATCAACCGGGCCAGCGCCACGTCCTTCTCGGTCAGGCCGCCCGCATCGTGAGTGGCCAGGGTCACCTCGACGGTGCGGTAGACGTTGAACCATTCGGGATGGTGGTCGGCCTTCTCCGCGGCCAGCGCCACCCGGGACATCCAGCCGAACGCCTCGTTGAAATCTGCGAAGCGGTATGTCTTGCAGATCGCGTCGCGGTCCGCCGCCTCCTGCCAGCCATGCAACGCGCCGATCGCCGCGTCGCGTTCCGGGCCTTCCAGCTTCTTCATGATGATCCTCCTTGCTGCCACCCTTCGGATGTTGTCGCCGCGGCCTCCTGTCTCAAGGCCGTCTTTCCGGTTTTCCCGGCGGTGTGCGCCCGTATAGTAGCGCCATGAAACCGATCCTGCCGCCGACCGCCGACGACATGGTTGCCCTTGCCGAGGAGGCGATGGGCGCCATTCCGGACGAACTCCGACAGTATGCCGAGGGCGTGCCGGTCTTTGTCGAGGAATTTCCCGACGACGAAATCTGTGCCGAAATGGACCTCGAGTCACCCTTCGACATCCTCGGGCTCTACAGCGGCCTGCCCTTCGGCGAGCAGTTTTCCGGCGCCGTGGTCGACCGGCCCGACATGATCTTCCTGTTCCGCCGTCCGATCCTCGATTACTGGTGCGAGACCGGCGAGGATCTCCGCCATGTCGTCCGCCATGTGCTGATCCACGAGATCGGCCACCATTTCGGCCTTTCCGACGAGGACATGGAGCGGATCGAGGAAGAATCCTCCGGCGACTGACATATTCGTCATAAACCGGGACAGTATGTTCCGGAACGCGATTGAATCCTTTTCCGTTGCCGGTCTAGTCTTGCCGCATGAACGAGATGATGCAGGAAGCCTGGCGCGGATCGGCGCTTGCGAAGTCGCTCGCCATCCTCGAGGTGGTGGCCGGCCGCAACGGGCCGGTGGCGCTGGCCGAGATCGCGCAGGCGCTGGATATCCCGCGCCAGACCGCGCACCGCCTTGCGGCCCAGCTGCTGGAAACCGGCATCCTGAACCGCGACCCGGAGAAGGATTGCTATATCGTCGGTCACCGCGCCGTCGATCTCGGGCTCGCCGCGATCCGCGCCGATGCCCGCGCCGCCCCGGTCGATGCCATCCTGCGGCGGCTGGTCGAGGATATCGGCGAGACCTGCAACATGGGCGTGCTCGACCGCAGTCGGGTGCTCTATGTCCACCGGGTGGAATGCGACTGGCCGCTGCGCCTGCAATTGCGCGCCGGAACCCATGTGCCGCTGCACGCGACCGCGCTCGGCAAGCTGTTCCTCGCCTGGCTGCCGAAACGTACACGCAGCCGCCTCGTCGACGGTCCGCTCGAACGCTACACGCCGAACACGCTCACCGACCCGGCGGCGCTCGAGGCGCAGTTCCGCATCATCCGCGACCGCGGCTATTCGCTGAACAACGAAGAGAACATGCAGGGCCTGATCGGCATCGCGGTGCCGGTCTTCGGCTCGTCCGGCAAGCCGGTGGCGGGGATTTCCGTCCACGCCCCAGTCTTCCGGCTGACGCTGGCCCGGGCGCAGGAACATCTGCGCCGCCTGCGGCAGGCGACCGGCGATCTCGCCGACTATTACCGGGAACAGAAACACGTACTGGAGGACAGGGTATGAGCGCATCGGCATTCGCCACGAGAAAATTGTCGGACGCCATCGGCGTCGAGGTGACCGGCGTCGATTTCGCCGATCCGTCGGAGGCCGATTTCGCCGCGCTCTACGCGGCCTGGCTCGACGGGCAGGTGCTGCTGGCGCGCGGCCAGACGCTGAGCGATGCCGATCTCGTCGCCTTCTCGCGGCGCTTCGGAGAGCTCGACATCGCGCCGCCGAACGAGAATGGCCAGCGTCATGCCGGCGGCTTCCCGGAGGTCTTCGTCGTTTCCAACGTGATCGAGAAGGGCGAGGCGATCGGCAGTCTCGGCGCCGGGGAATCGGTCTGGCACACCGACATGAACTACCTGCCGGCCCCGCCGATGGCGAGCATGCTCTATTGCCTGGAAACGCCGGCCGCCGGCGGCAAGACCGGTTTCATGAACATGTATGCCGCTTTCGATGCCTTGCCCGACGGGCTGCGCCGCCGGGTGGAGGGGCTGCAGATCAAGCATGATTCGACCACCAACAGCGCCGGCTACCGGCGGCTCGGCGCGGCGGAGGTCAGCGACGTGACGACCTCCCCCGGCCAGTTGCACCCGATCGTGCGGCAGCATCCGGAAACCGGCCGGCCGGCGCTCTATCTCGGCCGCCGGCTGCATGCCTGGATCGCCGGCCTGCCGCTGGCCGAATCGGAGGCCCTGCTCGACGAGCTCTGGGCCCATGCCGCGAAGGACGAGTTCACCTGGCACCATTCCTGGCGGCCGGGCGACATCCTGATCTGGGACAACCGCTGCACCATGCATCGCCGCGATCCCTTCGATCCGGACTCGCGGCGCATCATGCATCGCACCCAGATCAGGGCGCGCGCCGGCGAGCCGTTCTCGGCGCCGGTGGAGAGCGCGGCGTGAAGGCTGTCGTCGTTCGCGCCTATGGCTCCGCCGACCGGCTCGAACTTGCCGACATGCCGGTACCCGTACCGCAGCCGGGCGAGGCGCTTGTCCGCCAGTCGGTCGCCGGGCTCAATTTCATCGACATCTACGTGCGCTCCGGTCTCTACGCGAAATCGCACACCTACGCCCAGACCCTGCCGGTGGTCATCGGCATGGAAGGTGCGGGCGTGGTCGAGGCGGTCGGCGCGGGGGTGACGGACATCCGGCCGGGAGACCGCGTGGCCTACTGCCTCGAACTCGGGTCCTATGCCGAATATGCAGCGGTCCCGGCCTGGAAACTGGTGCCGGTGCCGGACGATATCGGCCTCGATACCGGGGCGGCGCTGATGCTGCAGGGCTCGACCGCGCATTACCTCACCCATTCGCTGTTCCCGCTCGAGGCCGGGCAGACCTGCCTGCTGCATGCGGGGGCCGGCGGCGTCGGACAGCTCGCCATCCAGCTGGCCAAGGCGCGTGGTGCCAAGGTGATCGCCACCGTGGGAACGGCGGAGAAGGCGGAGATCGCGAGAGCCCGCGGCGCGGACCATGTGGTGGTCTACAGCAGCGAGGATTTCGCCGAGCGGGTGGCGGAGATCACCGGGGGCGAGGGCGTGCACGTGGTCTACGATTCGGTCGGCCGGGCGACCTACGAGCGGTCGCTGAGATGTCTGCGCAAGCGCGGCACGCTGGTCAGTTTCGGTGCGGCCTCCGGCGCCATCGAGGCGGTCTCGCCGCTGGGGCTGGCGGAAGCCGGCTCGGTCTTCTTCACCCGCCCGCATCTCGCGGACTATATTCCCGACGCGGCGACCCGGCGGTCGCGCGCCAGCGACCTGTTCCAGCTCTGCCGGGAGGGCAGGCTCACCGTCACCCTCGACCGGCGCTGGCCGCTCGCCGAGGCGGCGGATGCGCAGCGCGCCCTCGAGGGACGGGAAAGCCGGGGGAAACTGTTGCTGGAGATATAGAAATCCCTCGTTCCCGCGCAAGTGGGAATCCAGGGCCGGAAAGCTCTGCCTGTCCATCCTGGACCCCCGCGTTCGCGATGGCGAGGGGAGGAGGGGGCTTGGATTTCAATGCAGTTCCGCGCGAACCTTCTGGCGCAGGATGTCGATCGGCACGCTCTTCGAGCCCGAGCGGAAATGCCAGAACGTCCAGCCGTTGCAGGCGGGCGCGCCCTGCACGGCGGCCCCGACCTTGTGGATCGATCCGCGGTGGTCGGACGAGATGATGGTGCCGTCGGCGCGGACCCGGGCCGTGACATGCTCGCGCGGGTCGGTCAGCACGTCGCCGGGCTTGAGCAGGCCGCGTTCGACCAGCGCGCCGAAGGGGACGCGCGGTTCGGTGCGTTTCTGCGGGGTGGTCAGCAGCGAGATGTCGCCGGTGCGCTTGATGTCTTTCAGTCGTTCAGTGGCGATCGTCACGTAGTCCTGCTCCCTTTCGAGGCCGATGTAGTTGCGGCCGAGTTTCTTGGCGACGGCGCCGGTGGTGCCGCTGCCGAAAAATGGATCGAGCACCACGTCGCCCGGTTCGGTGCAGGCGAGCACGATGCGGTAGAGAAGCGCTTCCGGCTTCTGGGTGGCGTGGGCCTTCTTGCCGTCCTTCTTGAGGCGTTCCGAACCGCTGCAGATCGGCAGCACCCAGTCGGAGCGCATCTGCAAATCGTCGTTCAGCGCCTTCATGGCCTCGTAATTGAAGCGGTAGCGCGCGTCCTGGCCCTTCGAGCACCAGATCATCGTCTCGTGGGCGTTGGTGAAGCGCCGGCCGCGGAAGTTCGGCATCGGGTTGGTCTTGCGCCAGATCACGTCATTGAGGATCCAGTAGCCGAGATCCTGCAGGGTGGCGCCGACGCGGAAGATGTTGTGATAGGCGCCGATCACCCAGAGCGAGCCGTCATCCTTCAGGATCCGCTTGGCGGCGGTCAGCCAGTCGCGGGTGAAATCGTCATAGACCTTGAAGCTCTCGAACTGGTCCCAGGAATCCTCGACACCGTCGACGCGGGTGTTGTTCGGTCGCAACAATTCGCCGCCCAGCTGCAGGTTATACGGCGGGTCGGCAAATATAAGATCCACGGACTTTGCCGGCAGCGAATTCATCAGTTCGATGCAGTCGCCGGCAAGTACCTGATTCAGGGGCAGATTCTTGGGTGTCGTAGCCATGCGCGGAATTTGAGTCCGCGCGAGTCACCGGTCAATATATATTTATAGTTAACAAGTAGTAAACACAATATATGGTATTTTCTAAGTAATAAACGCAGCAACCGGACTAAAACTTTTCCGATGGTGAGGCGTTATTCCATGTTTTTCTATCGCTGCCCTGTGCTCGGCGGTGCCGTAGCCGACATTGCGCCGCCAGCCGTAGCCGGGGTAGCTCTCGGCGAGTTCGCGCATCAGCCGGTCGCGGAAAACCTTGGCGATCACCGAGGCGGCGGCGATCGAACAGCAACGCCCGTCACCCTTCACCACCGTCTCGGCGGAACAGGCGAGGCCGGGGGGCAGCCGGTTGCCGTCGACCAGGGCATGGGCGGGCAGGCGAGGCAGATGTTCGGCTGCGCGGCGCATGGCGAGGAAGGTGGCGTTGAGGATGTTCAGGCTGTCGATCTCGTCGACGCTGGCCATGCCGACACCGATGCAGATCGCGTCATTGGCGAGGAGGGCGTCGAACAGGCGGTCGCGCCGCTTTTCGGTCAGCTTCTTCGAATCGTCGAGGAGCGTGAGGAGGCCTGGCGCGAGCGCGTCTTCGGGCAGGATCACGGCCGCGGCGACCACCGGCCCCGCCCACGGGCCGCGGCCCGCCTCGTCGATTCCGGCCACCGGTTGCGGCGCCGCCCTCTCCAGCAAGAAATCAGGCATGGCCGGAGAGTAGCGGGCGCACCGGCCGCCGCAAGCCTTCAGGTTCAGCCCGGAGCTGCTTCAGAGCAGCCGAAGCTGGTCGCCGGAACGCACCGGCGGGCGGAAGGCATCGAGCGTCGGGCGCCATGCATGGCGGTTGAAATCATGCTGGCGCACGGCGCGGTCGAAGCGGCGTTCCAGCAGGTTGGCGAAGATGCCGGTGCCGCGCATCCGCGTGCCGAACTCCGGCGTGTAGAGCCTGCCGCCGCGGCTGGCCTTCATCAGGTTGGTCACCTTGCGCAGCCGGTTGGGATAGGCGTTCGCCAGCCAGTCCATGAAGATCTCGCGCACTTCCAGCGGCAGGCGGAGCAGGATATAGCCGGCGAAGATCGCGCCGGCGGACGCCGCGGCGGCGAGGATCTGTTCGAGCTCGGTATCGGTGAGACCGGGAATCACCGGCGCCACCATGACGCCCGACGGCACGCCGGCATCGGTGAGCTGGCGGATCGCCTTCAGCCGCTTGGCCGGGGTCGCCGCCCGCGGTTCCATCTTGCGCGCGAGGTCGCGGTCGAGGGTGGTGACCGAGAGCATCACCTTGGCCAGCCCCTTCGCCGCCATCGGCCCGAGGATGTCGAGATCGCGCAGCACCAGGTCCGACTTGGTGACGATGCTGACCGGGTGGTTGTGGTCGCGCAGCACTTCCAGGATGGCCCGCGTGGTCCCGGCATCGCGCTCCACCGGCTGGTACGGGTCGGTGTTGGTGCCCATGGCGATGACGTCGCAGCGATAGCGCGGGTTGCGCAATTCGTCGGCCAGCAGCGCGGCGGCGTCCGGCTTGTGGAAGATGCGTGTCTCGAAATCGAGACCGGGGGACAGGTCGAGATAGGCATGGGTCGGCCGGGCGAAGCAATAGGTGCAGCCATGCTCACAGCCCTTGTAGGGATTGATCGAGCGGTAGAACGGCACGTCCGGCGACTTGTTCCGGGAAATGATGGTGCGGCTGGAGTCCACCAGCAGTTCGGTTTCGACGCGGCGCCCTTCCATCGGGTCGGATATCGTCTCGCCGTCGCGCTGCCAGGGGGCGTCGTACCAGCCGTCATCGACATAGGTTCGCCGTTCGGTCAAGTAGCGGCTGCCCGGATTGACGGTGGCGCCGCGGCCACGGGCCTGCGGCGGGGAAATCTCCGAGAAGTCGAATGCAGGCTGGCGCTCGATGACTGACTGGATGCCCATGGCTCTCTCCTCCAACTGGACCTGAACACTAGAACAAGCAAAAGAACATAACAAGAACATTTAGCGGAACACCGGTTCCGGGGAGCGAAACAGGCCGGAAATCTGCCACTTCACGGTCCCCTCACATTCCCTTTCCCCCCGTTGACCCCGGCCGTTCCGCGTGGCGTGATCACGGCATGACGGAACAGACCGATCCGGGCCCGGACCTCGACATCGTGATCCCGACGCTGGATGCGGCTTCATCCATCGGGCGGGTCGCGGCCGCGCTGTCCGCAACAACGATCGCGCACCGGATCACCGTCGTCGATGGCGGCTCGACCGACGGTACGCGGGACAGGATTGACGGCGGGGTGCGTCTGCTGACGGCACCGTGCGGACGCGGGGTTCAGCTTGTCGCAGGCGGTGCGGCAGCATCGGCGCCGTGGCTGCTGTTCTGGCATGCGGACACGCTGCCCGGCGACGGATGGGAGGCCACCGTGCGGACCTTCATGCGCGCCGCCAAGCCCGGTGAGGCCGGGTATTTCCGATTCCGTCTCGACGACCCGGAAAATGATGCCGCCCGCCGTCTCGAACGGATGGTCGCCTGGCGCTGCCGAACCTTCGGTCTTGCCTATGGCGACCAGGGATTGCTGATCCGGCGTGCCGATTACGGGGCGCTGGGCGGCTACCGGCCGCTGCCGATCATGGAGGACGTCGATCTCGTGCGCCGCATCGGCCGACGCAACATGCGGGAACTCGCAGCGGATGCCGTCACCAGCGCCGCGCGCTACCGCCGCGACGGCTATGTCGCGCGGCCGCTGCGCAATCTTGCCTGCCTGGCGCTCTATTTCGCCGGAACCCCGCCGGCGCGTATCGCGGCGCTCTACCGGTGACGCGCCGCCTCGTCCTGTTCCTGCGCGAGCCGGTGGCCGGCCGGGTGAAAACGCGCCTCGCGGCCGGCATCGGCGTCGCGGCGGCGACCGCCTTCTACCGCGTGATGGCGTCGGCCGCCGTCCGCCGGCTCGGGACCGACCCGCGCTGGTCCCTCACGCTCGCCGTCACGCCGGATCGCTGGCGCCCGGCGCCGCCGCTCTTTCCCGGCGCCTTCGACGTGGCGCCGCAGGGCAGGGGGGATATCGGCCAGCGCATGGCCCGCCTCGCCCGCCTTCACGGCGACGGCGACGTGGTGATCGCGGGCACCGATATCCCGGATCTCAGGCCGGCGCATGTGGCCGCCGCCTTCCGCGCGCTCGGGCAGAGCGACATGGTGTTCGGGCCGGCGATGGATGGCGGGTTCTGGCTGGTCGGCTATCGCGCATCGGCCGCCCGCAAGGCGGCGTTCGGGGAGGTTCGCTGGTCGGGTCCGCGGGCGCTGGCGGACAGCCTGGCCCATCTCGGCGCCATGAAGGTGAGCCTGCTTGCGCCGCTGTCGGATGTGGATGACGTGGCCGACTATCGCGCCTTCCGGCAGCGATCAGGCCAGGTGTTCCTGCAGCCGCGGCATCAGTTCGACGAGGTTGCAGGGCCGGTGCCGGCTGTCGAGCTGGTAGCGCAGGATATCGTCCCACGCATCCTTGCAGGCGCCGGTGGAACCGGGCAGGGCGAAGAGGTAGGTGCCGCCGGCAACCCCGCCGGTTGCGCGTGACTGCATCGTCGAGGTGCCGATCTTCTGGTAGCTCAGCATCCGGAACAGCTCGCCGAAACCCTGGATTTCCTTGTCGTAGACCGCGTGGAAGGCTTCCGGCGTGACGTCGCGCCCGGTCACCCCGGTGCCGCCGGTCGCGATCACGCAATCGACATTCCCGTCGGCGATCCATTCCTCGAGGATGGCCCGGACGGCGGAGGCATCGTCCTTGCAGATGCGTCGGTCGACCACCTTGTGGCCATCGCCCTCGGCCCGCGAGACGAGCGTGTCGCCCGAGCGGTCGTCGGCAAGGGTGCGGGTGTCGGAAACGGTGAGAACGGCGATATTGACCGGCAGAAAGGTCCGGCTCTCGTCAATGCCCGGCATGGATCAGTTCCCGGCGGGAGTTCCTGCCACCTGCAGGTCGGGTTCATCGAGCTGGGAATAGCGCGGCCAGATGCCGGCGGCAAGCTGGTCGAGCGAGGGCGTGCCCTGCCCCAGCCGGTCGCGGTAGATCCAGAGATTGGTCAGCACGCGCTCGATATAGATCCGCGTCTCGCGCGAGGGGATGCTCTCGATGAACAGCAGCGGATCGTCCTGGTGGTCGATGGTCCGCTTCCAGCGGGCGAGGTTGCCCGGACCGCCGTTATAGGCGGCGACGATCGAGAACAGGTCGTCGCCGACCAGCTTGTTCTCCATCAGGTGCGCCACGTATTTCTGGCCGAGCGCCATGTTGTAGGCGGGATCGAACAGCGGTTCGCGATCGCGGGTCAGTCTCGAATCGCCGGCGATATAGGCGGCGGTCGACGGCATCAGCTGCATCAGGCCGCTGGCCCCGGCCCGGCTTTCGGCATCGGGCAGGAATCGGCTTTCCTGGCGCATCACGGCGAACAGCAGCGCCCGGTCGACCTGGAAGCCGCCGCGCGGCGCCCAGGCGGGCAGCGGGAACACCGCGCCATCGAGACGGCGGCTGGTGCGGATTTCATAGAGCTCGCCGAGACGCAGCGAGATGCCCGGCATGTTGCGGCGGGACGCCAGCGCCAGCATCGCCTCGACCGCGGCGGGGGCGGCATGCGGCAACAGGCGCTTCAGTTCCTGCTCCGCCCGGCTGTCCTGGCCGATCTGGGTCAGCGCCAGCGCCCGGCGGCCGACATCGGTCGACATCAGCAGGTCGGCATGGTCGTCTGTGAAGACCAGCGATTCCCAGTCGTAATAGCTCTGGAACCCCAGGGTGCGCCGGGCGAGCGCGCCGTAGAAGGTGCGCGGATAGGCGCCGGCGATGGCGAGCCAGTCGTTGAACCTGTCCGGCCGGCGGCTGACGAGATGCGCCCGCGCGGCCCAGAAGGCCCCGGCGGAACGCAGCCAGAGATCGGCATATTCCGACCGTCCGGCGATCTCGAAATATTTCGAGGCGCTATCCCGGTCGCCCTCACGCCAGTAGGAGAGGCCGGCGGTCCAGGCGGCGAGCGGCGCTTTCTCACCGGACCGCAGGGCCTGCTTCGCCCAGTCGAGCGCCCAGTCGGTGCGGCCGTGGATGTAGTAGGCGAAGGCCAGTTCCGCCCGCAGCCGGTCATGCTCGACCGGCGGCAGCACGCGGATGGCTTCGCTGCTCTCGATTACCTGCTTGGCGGCAAGGGTGAGACCGCGGCGGAGATAGTGGATCGCTTCATTGCGGATACCGTAGGCGTGGTTCGACAAACGTTCGCCTGAGGATTCGACTTCCGAGAAGGCACCGCCGCCGAGAGATGACCAATTGTCCGGTTCGGCGCCGAGACGGGCGACGGCGGGGCGCTTCGGCGCGCCCTCGCCGGCCGGCTTGCGGCGCATGGCGAGCTTGTAGATGGTGCCGGCGTCCGGCAGGTCGGCATATTCCGCCAGCCAGCGTTTCAGTTCGCGAAAGCGAGAGCGGTACTTGGTCGGATGCAGGTAGCGCTGTGCCATCACATGACCCAGCAGCACGTCGTCGCGCAATTGCGCGATCAGCGCATCCGCACGATTCCAATCGCCGGTCGTCTGGACGAGAAAAATTTCCTGATATCGCGCCACATCTTCCTGCGACAGAAGATCCGGTACTGCGGCCTCACGGACCGCCCGGGGGCGTATGCCGCCCGATAGCGCGATTTCCACACCGGTCCGTTGCTTTTCAGCGGTCTTACGGGAGGTCGCAGAATCTGCAGCACCGGCAACCTGCATAAAGCAGAAGACCGATGCGATTATCGCCAACCCCGCGCTGGACAGAACCCGGCACCCTTGCCTACGCATCGCGGGGTTAATAATCGGTTTCGGTGATTTCTACAAGGAGAAGATGGTTAACCTTTATCCACAGCTTGTGGATGAATGTGGAACAGGTGGCCATATCTAGCGGTAAAACTAAGATTTTTCATATTTATCTCTAATTTTAAGCAAATCCCGCCAGGCTTGCCGCTTCTGCGCCGGACTGCGCAGGAGGTAGGCAGGGTGGAAGATCGCGGTCGCCTGGATGGCTGAGTCGCCGCCGGGCGGATTGTAGTCGAACCAGCGCCCGCGCAGCCGCATCACGCCTTCATTGGTGCCGAGCAGTGTACTGGCCGAGGTCCCGCCGACGAACACCAGGATCTCGGGTGCGACCAGCTGGATATGGCGCTCCACGAAGGGCCGGCAGGCGGCGATTTCCGCCGCGCTGGGCTTGCGGTTGCCCGGCGGGCGCCAGGGCAGGATGTTGGTGATGTAGAAGGAGGACCGGTCGAGGCCGATCGAGGCCATCATCCGGTCGAGCAGCTGGCCGCTGGCCCCGACGAAGGGTTTGCCGAGCCGGTCTTCATCGGCGCCGGGCGCCTCGCCGATCAGCATGATCCGGGCTTCCGGATTGCCGTCGGCGAAGACCATGTTGGTCGCGGTGCCCTTCAGGCTGCAGCCCTCGAACGCCGAAAGCGCCGCCTTGAGATCGTCGAGCGTGCGCGCGGCGGCGGCCTGTTCGCGGGCGCTGGCGACATCCGGGCTCAGCGCTTCCGTTCGGGCGGCGGCGGTAGCAGCCGGCCGGGCCGGTCCCTCCGGCTGTGAAGCCGGCGCCCTTGGTGTGGATGCGGAGGACGGCACTGGCGGGGCTGCCGGGGGCGGCGCGGCATAGCGGTCATGCGGCGCATCGTCGACGAGTTCGTCGACGCCCGCTTCGAGATACCAGTGCAGCAGCGCCTTTGCGCCGGCCGGGTTGAGCATGTGGTCCATATCTGCCGGTTCCGGTGGATCGCGGTGGGGAGTGTGCCATTTTCTTGTCGCGCCTGCACCGTGTGATTAAGACTACGGAGTGAGACGGCGCAATGCCGGGTACTGTTGCACGAGGGAGGCGAAGGTTATGGAACGCGAATCCATGGAACTCGATGTGGTGATCGT
Source organism: Rhodospirillales bacterium (assembly GCA_040222645.1). Classification (GTDB taxonomy): domain Bacteria; phylum Pseudomonadota; class Alphaproteobacteria; order Rhodospirillales; family HT1-32; genus HT1-32. Next base: position 13,252 of record JAVKCR010000114.1, on the reverse strand, counting down.
CGGCGCCGGCGTGGCCGGGCTGTCGGCGGCCATCCGGCTGATGCAGCTTGCCCAGGAGGAAGGCCGCGAAATCGGCGTCTGCGTCGTCGAGAAGGGCTCGGAAGTCGGCGCTCATATCCTGTCCGGCGCGGTGATGCAGCCCACCGCGATGAACGAGCTGTTCCCGGACTGGAAGGAACGCGGCGCGCCGCTGAACACGCCCGCCGGCGACGAACGCTTCTATTTCATGACCGAGCAGAACGCGATGCGCCTGCCGGTGCCGCCGCAGATGCAGAATCACGGCAACTACATCATCAGCCTCGGCAATGTCTGCCGCTGGCTCGCCGAACAGGCCGAGGCGCTCGGCGTCGAGATCTATCCGGGCTTCGCCGCGTCGGAAGTGCTCTATCACGAGGACGGTTCGGTGAAGGGCATCGCGACCGGCGACATGGGCATCCAGAAAGACGGCACCCCCGGCCCGAACCATGCGCCGGGAATGGAACTGCATGCCCGCTGCACCCTGTTCGCGGAAGGCGCGCGCGGCAGCCTGACCAAGGGACTGTTGGAGAAGTTCGACCTGCGCCATGACAGCGAGCCGCAGACCTACGGCATCGGCATCAAGGAACTCTGGGAAATCGACCCGGCGAAGCACAAGCCGGGTTTCATCATGCATTCCATCGGCTGGCCGCTCGACAGCGAGACCTATGGCGGCTCATTCCTCTACCATCTCGAGGACAACCTGGTGTCCTACGGCTTCGTCATCGGGCTCGATTACAAGAACCCCTATCTCAGCCCCTACGACGAGATGCAGCGTTTCAAGACCCATCCGCTGATCCGCGAGACCTTCGAGGGCGGCCGGCGCGTCGCCTACGGGGCGCGGGCGCTGAACGAGGGCGGCTACCAGTCGATCCCGAAACTCACCTTCCCGGGCGGTGCGCTGATCGGCTGCACGGCGGGATTCCTGAACGTGCCGAAGATCAAGGGATCGCACACCGCGATGAAGTCCGGGATGGTCGCGGCGGAGGCGATCTTCGAGATGCTGGCGGGCGAGGGCAACGAACCGGTCGCCTATACCGAGAAGCTCAAGGACAGCTGGGTCTGGGACGAACTCTACCGATCACGGAACATCCGCCCCTCCTTCCAGAAGGGGCTCTATGCCGGCCTGGCCTATTCGGCGATCGACACCTACCTGCTGCGCGGCCGGGCGCCCTGGACCTTCCATCATCACGAGGACCACAGGCAGTTGCGCAAGGCGTCCGACGTCGACCGGATCGAGTATCCGAAACCCGACGGCAAGCTCACCTTCGACAAGCTGACCTCGGTCTCCTTCTCCGGCACCAATCACGAGGAGGACCAGCCGGTCCATCTCACCCTGAAGGACGAGACGGTGCCGGTGTCGCTCAACCTGAAGGTCTATGACGGGCCGGAACAGCGGTTCTGCCCGGCGGGCGTCTATGAATTCGTGAAGGATGACGACGGCGCCGACCGGCTGCAGATCAACGCGCAGAACTGCGTGCACTGCAAGACCTGCGACATCAAGGACGCGACCCAGAACATCCACTGGGTGACCCCGGAAGGCGGCGGCGGCCCGAACTATCCGAACATGTGACGTCGCGCGTCAGGTTCCGATCAGCGCCCGCCAGGCCGGCCACCGGGCGACCGCCTCGGCGATCAGCTGGTGGCCGCTGCCGGAGGGATGCACGCCGTCACCCGATCGCAGCGACTGCATGAAGCCCTCCGATTCCAGGAAGATGTCGAGGCAACCGAGATAGGGCACCCCGATTTCGGCGGCGCAGTCTGCATAGCTGCGGTCGATCAGGGCGAGGCGTTCGAGCCGCGGCGGCAGCGCCGGCCGACCGGGCGGATCGTCATCCATCATCGCCTCGACCAGCGGCGTCGGGCCGAGCCACAGAACCGGCGCGACACCCTTCATCGCCGTGATCATGTTGCGGGCGATGCCGAGGGAGACATCCGCCTCGACCCGCTGTCCGTAGCCGACCCCGTCGTAGTTCTCCTCGGCGCCGGCGCAATCGTTGATGCCGAACATGGCGACGATGGCGGACGGCCGGTTGGCCAGGATGCGGTGCGCCCATTCCTGCCGCCAGCGCATGGCGATGCGTCGCGACGTGTCGCGGCGGATGCCGAGATTGTAGGCGGTGAAACGCTTGCCGCCGTCATTGTCCCTGACGGCGAGGCGGCCGACCCAGCCCTGGCCGGTTTCGTCGCCGGTGCCGGCGGTGATCGAATCGCCGAAGAAGCAGATGCGCATGTCCTTCATTCGGCGGATTTCCGCATCCGCTCGAGTTCGGCCATCAGCGCCGCCTGGTCCGGTTCGCAATTGCGGTCGAGCCAGAACCGTTCGAGGCGCGCCAGCAGGCGGCCGACTTCCGGTCCCGCCGGCACCCCGGCGGCGACGAGATGCTTGCCGCCGACCGGGAAGACCGGTTCCGCCTCCCCCGCGGCGAACTCGTACAGGCGCCGCCAGGCCGCGTTGTCGGGATGTTTCGAGTGATCGATCTCGCGCGCCCATGTCAGCAGGACCCGGTCGGCGAAACCGTCGCTGTCGAAGCGGAAAAGCTTCTCGCGAGACGTCTCGTCGCTCATGTCCGTGGCGATGTCGTCGTCCGGCACGACGAGGTCGAGCAGCCGTTTGCGGTCGGCATTCGAGAGCCGCCAGCGGTCGGCGAGATCGGCGGCGGCATCCCGTTCCCCGTGCAGCATCGCGGCGAGACGGCGAATCGGATCTGCCGTCAGCCGGTCCGTGCCCATCGCCCGGGTCTCGAGCCAGACCATGCCGTTCAGCATGCCGATATGGGGGCGGACCGGCATCACCCGGTCGAGGATGTGCTCGTCCGCCATCAGTTCGAGAACGAGGGCGGGGCTGCGCTGCGACAGCAGCTTCAGCATCTCCTGGCGGATGCGCTCGCCCGAGAGGTCGTCGATATGTTCGGCGGCCCGGCGGCAGGCGGACAGCGCCGCGATCGCCGGCGGAATGCGGCCGTAGCGGCCGGTGAAGCGGAAGAACCGGAGAATGCGGAGATAATCCTCGGCGATGCGCTCGTTGGGATCGCCGATGAAGATCACGTTGCGCTCGGCAAGATCGCGCAGGCCGTTGAAATAGTCGTAGATCATGCCGTCGCGGGTCATCGACAGCGCGTTCATGGTGAAATCGCGGCGCGCGGCATCCGCCTTCCAGTCGTCGGTGAAGGCGACGCGGGCATGGCGGCCGTCGGTCTCCTCGTCGGTCCGCAGCGTCGTCACCTCGAAGGGCTGACCGCCGGAGATGCAGGTCACCGTGCCGTGCTGGATGCCGGTCGGCACCACTTTCATGCCGGCGCGCTGGCAGGCGGCCATGGTCGCCTCGGGCGCCAGCGTGGTCGCCAGGTCGATATCGCCGATCGGCAGCTTCAGCACCGCGTCGCGGACACAGCCGCCGACGAACCGCACCTCGCCGCCGGCGGCCTCGATGGCGTCGAACACGTCGGTGGTGCGGGGATCGGTCATCCAGTCCTGCAGGGCGATCTGCCCCGGGGCGTCCGGAAGCGATATCGTCTGGTAGGCGTCGGTCCCGCCGTCGCTCGTGCGCGACCTCGCCGCCATGCGCAGGCCGATATAGACCACGCCTGCGAATGCGGCGGCGGCAATGTACCAGAGCGGGGAAGACAGGGTCAGCAGGTCGGGCACGATACTTTATGTGATTCCGGCTATTCGTGATGGCCGGGGATGATACGCCCGTTTTCCAGCCGGGGCGGCACATATTTGCTGTCCGCCGGCGACGAGCCGGTCCAGGCGGTCAGGAACAGCGCCGCGCCGGCCAGCATGGCCCCGAGCACGAAGCAGAGCACCAGCCGGTTGGCCTGCATCCGGGTCACCGGCTGCCCGGCATCCTCGCGTCGCCGCATCCAGGCGACCCAGAAGGCGTAGAAAATGAACGGCGTGATCAGCGGCAGGAGAATGGTGAGAAGGATACGCATCAGTCTTCCGCCAGGACACGGGCAAGGTTGCGAAGCATGCCGGCCGTGGCGCCCCAGATGATCTTGTTGTCATGCTCGATCTGGTAGAAGCGGCGAAGCCGGCCGCCGCGCACCCGCATGTGGAAGGAATAGTGACCGAGATTGGACAGCAGGTCGAGCGGCACCTCGAACACTTCGGCGACCTCGAACGGATCGGGGACGATCTCGAACGGCGGCATCACGATCCCGACCACCGGGGTGACCGTGAAACCCGTGCCGGTGTTGTACTCCGCCAGCCGGCCGACCAGTTCCACCCGGTCCGGGGCGATGCCGACTTCCTCCTCGGTCTCGCGCAGGGCGGTGTGTTCCGGGTCGCGGTCATCGGGTTCAATGCGGCCGCCGGGAAAGCTCACCTGGCCGGCATGGTCATGCAGATGCGCCGTGCGCTGGGTGAACAGCACCGTCGGTCCGCCGGGGCGCACGATGATGGGCACCAGCACCGCCGCCGGGCGCCGGGCCTGCACGAAGGTATAGCCGGGGTCCTGCTGCGCCGGGTCGGACTTTAACAGCCTGTCTTCAATCCGTTGACGGATCACGTCGTCTCCTCCAATTGTCCGATCGGCCAGAAACGCCCCGAGGACCAGACCCCAAGATTACCTTCCCATTCCCCCTTCCCTTCCGTGCCGAGCGCCACCAGATCATAGAAGACGGCGCGCGCGATGCGGGCATCCAGTCGGTCCCTGATCCGGACCCACGGCCGAGGTTCGCCCGTCACGGCATCGTGATCGCAGCCGAGTGGATGTTCCTCATCGACCGTCACGATATCGTCTAGATTGGTCCTGAACTGGAGTCGCTGATCTTGCCCCTTGCCCTCGACGGTCATTTCCACTGCCATGAAGGGAAGGTCGTCCACCTCGATAGAGGCGGTCTCGGCTGGCGTTATCAGCCAGTACGTTCCCGCGTCGTCGCGTTTCAGGACGGTGGAGAACAGCTTTACCAGTTCCTTCCTGCCGATCGGGGAACCCTGGTAGAACCAGGTACCGTCCCGGGCAATGCGCATGTTGATGTCGCCGCAGAGGAACCGTCCCGCCGCGATTCCGACGGGGCCGTCCGCCGCCGGCGGCATTTTCGTGATGTCATCTTGCCCTTGCGCCATAATTTGGCCGAGAATTTTCCAAACGCTGATACGGCAGTTCGCAACGCCGCCATGGTAACGGAGAGCATATAGTGAGCAAGAGCCCGACTGACACACTCGAAAAATCCATGGACGCGGAAGATCTCGCGGCCGAACTCGATCGCCTCGCGGGCCGCATGCGCGATGTCCGGAACCATATCGGCGAAATCATCTACGGCCAGGACGAGGTCATCGAGCAGGCGCTGATCGCGCTGCTTTCCGGCGGCCACTGCCTGCTGGTGGGCGTGCCGGGCCTCGGCAAGACGCTGCTGGTGCAGACGCTGGCGACCGTACTCGGCCTCGACGACAAGCGGGTTCAGTTCACCCCCGACCTGATGCCGGCGGACATCGTCGGCTCCGAGGTTCTCGAGGAGCATGAGGACGGCAAGCGGTCGTTCCGCTTCATCAAGGGCCCGGTGTTCTGCCAGATGCTGATGGCCGACGAGATCAACCGTGCCAGCCCGCGCACCCAGTCGGCGCTGCTGCAGGCGATGCAGGAACACACCATCGCGGTGGCCGGCGAGATCCACAAGCTGCCGAAACCGTTCCACGTGGTGGCGACCCAGAACCCGATCGAGCAGGAAGGCACCTACCCGCTGCCGGAGGCCCAGCTCGACCGCTTCCTCATCCAGATCAATGTCGGCTATCCGGACCACGATTCGGAAAAGATGGTGCTGGCGAAGACCACCGGCGCCGAATCCGTTGTCGCCCGCAAGGTGTTCGATGCCAGGGAACTGCTCGCCGCCCAGAAGCTGGTTCGCCACGTGCCGGTCGGTGAGGGCGTGGTCGAGGCGGTGCTGAAACTGGTCCGCGCCGGCCGACCCGGCAGTTCGGACCTGCCGGACGTCGCCGCCAACGTCTCCTGGGGGCCGGGGCCGCGCGCCAGCCAGGCCTTCATGCTCTGCGCCCGCGCCCGCGCGGTGCTGCATGGCCGCCTGGCGCCGTCGGTGGACGACGTCATCGCGATCTCGGAACCGGTCCTGCGTCACCGCATGGCGCTGAACTTCGCCGCCCGCGCCGATGGCATCGACATCAGCGACATCATCCGGAAGCTCTGCACAGTTGTTGCCTGAACCCCGCACCGCGCGAAACCTCCAGGGCCGGGCGGAAGTCTCCGCCGCCGGTCTGCCGCCCTTGCTGGTGCGCGCGGAGAGGGTCGCGCACACGGTGGCGCAAGGGGTGCATGGCCGACGACGGGTCGGGCTTGGCGAGACCTTCTGGCAGTTCCGCCAGTACCAGCCGGGCGATACGCCCGCCTCCATCGACTGGCGGCAATCGGCGAAGCGCGAGCATGTCTATGTCCGCGAGTTCGAGTGGGAGGCGGCTCAATCCGTCTGGCTCTGGCGCGATTCCTCGCCCTCCATGGAATATGCCTCGTCGCGCAACCTCCCGACCAAGCGGGACCGGGCCGAATTGCTGGCGGTGGCGCTGGCCAGCCTGATGATCCGCGCCGGCGAACGCATCGCCCGGCTCGACCGCCATGATTTGCCCTCGACCGGCCGGCTGGCGCTGTCGCGCCTGGCGTCAGGATTCGGCAAGGACAAGGGCGCGACCGACGGCATTCCCGGCCGCACCAACCTGCCGCGCTATTCCCGCGCCGTGCTGTTCGGCGATTTTCTCGACCCGCTGGAAAAGACCGCGGCGGCCGTGCGCACGCTTTCTGCCCAGGGCGTCGACGGCCTGCTGATGCAGATCGCCGACCCGGTTGAGGAAATCTGGCCGTTCTCCGGCCGGGTCCGGTTCGACGGTCTCGAAGGCGAGGCGAGCCAGCTCGTCGGCCGCGCCGAGACCCTGAAGCAGGCCTACCGAGAACGGCTGCAGCAGCACCGCGCCGGGCTGGAGGCGATCTGCGACGCCTGCAACTGGGGTTTCACAATGCACCGTACCGACAAGTCGCCGGAATCGGCGCTGATGGCGCTCTATATCCGCCTCGGCGAAAGGTTGCCGCGATGATGTCGCTCGGCGCACTCTCTTTCGCGGTGCCGCTGGCGCTGGTCGCGCTTGCCGCGCTGCCCGTGCTCTGGTGGCTGCTGCGCGCGGTGCCGCCGGCGCCGCAACGGGTCTCCTTCCCGCCGCTCCGCCTGCTTGCCGGGCTGCTGGCGCAGCAGGAAACGCCGGCGCATACCCCCTGGTGGCTGCTGCTGTTGCGGCTGATCGTGGCCGCGCTCCTGATCATCGGTATCGCCCACCCGGTCTGGAATCTCGCCAATCGCCTGCCGGCCTCCGGGCCGCTGGTGCTGGCCGTCGACAACGGCTGGACGGCGGCGCCGGACTGGGAGCGCCGCGTCGAGACCATGCTCGGCCTGATCGACGAGGCGGACCGGACAGGTAAGCCGGTCGCCGTGCTGCCGAGCCTCTCGGACCCGGCGGCGGGCGAACCATCCCGCTTCGCCGGGTTGATGTCGGCCGATGATGCGCGCACCGCCGTGCGCGGTCTCAAGCCGATGCCCTGGCAGGGTGACCGCAGCGGATTGTTCGAGCGCGTCGAGGCGCTCGGTCTCGACGGGCCGGCCAACGCGGTCTGGATCTCGGACGGCATCGCCAGCGACGATGCCGAGGATTTCGCCGCCCGGCTGCAGCAGACCGGCGGGGTGCGGATCTTCCATACGGCCGACATTCGCGGTCCGCTGATGCTGCTGCCGCCGGTGATCGACGGCGACAGCGTGCTGGCCACCGTGCGGCGCGCGACCGACCAGGGTGAATATTCCGCCGTGGTGCGCGCGGTCGATGCGGACGGCAAGGGCCTCGGCATCGCGACCGTCCGTTTCGGGATCGGCGAAACCAGCGCCACGGGCGCCTTCGTGCTGCCGGTCGACCTGCGCAACCGCATCGCTCGGATCGAACTGCAGGATGGCCGCAGCGCCGGCACGGTCGCGCTGACCGACGATCGCTGGCGCCGCCGCCCGGTCGGGCTGGTGGCGACCTCCGCCGTCGATACCCAGCCGCTGCTCGGCCCGCGCTATTATCTCCGCAAGGCGCTGGAACCCTTCGCCGAGATTCGCGAGGGCGACTACCCGGCGCTGGTGGAGAGCAAGCTCTCGGTGCTGGTGATGCCGGATTATGCCGGGCTGACGGAGACCGATCTCTCGGCGCTCGACGGCTGGATCCGCGACGGCGGCGTGATGGTCCGCTTCGCCGGCCCCTCGGTCGCGCGCCAGCCGGACAGCCTGCTGCCGGTACGCCTGCGGTCCGGCGGCCGCTCGCTCGGCGGCGCGATGTCCTGGGCGCGTCCGGTAGGGCTGGCGCCGTTCCCGGCGGCAAGCCCGTTCCATGGCCTCGCCGTGCCGCAGGATGTGCGCGTCCGCCAGCAGGTGCTGGCCGAACCCTCCCTCGACCTGCCCGAGAAGACCTGGGCGACGCTGGTCGACGGCACGCCGCTGGTCACCGCGGAACGCCGCGGCGACGGCCAGCTGGTGCTGTTCCATGTCACCGCCAATTCGCAATGGTCGGACCTGCCGATTTCCGGCCTGTTCGTCGACATGCTGCGCCGGATCATTTCCGAGAGCCGCGGCGTGCTGACCGATACCGGCCAGGCGGTCCTGCCACCGGTCGCGACTTTCGACGGCTTCGGATTCCTCGGCGCCCCGCCGGTCGGCGTGCAGCCTGTCGAAACCGGGGGCGGCGACAGCCTGCCCGAGATCGGCCCGCGCCATCCTCCCGGCCTCTACGGGGCGGACGGGGCGACGCTGGCCTTGAATATCGGCAATACGGACCGGCCGTTCGAAGCCATCGATGCCTGGCCGGCCGGCGCCATCGTCGAGACCTTCGGGGCCAGCGACGAGGTTGATTTCAAACCGGCGCTGCTGCTGGCCGCGGCGCTCCTGCTGCTCGTCGATTTCGTCATCGCGCTTGGCCTGCGCGGCCTGTTCCGCCCGGCGCTGACCGCCAGCCTGCTGGGGGCGGCCCTGCTTGCCGGCGTTCCCTGGAACGAGGCCTCGGCCCAGACCGCGCGCACCGACGACCGCTTCGCCATGGAGGCCTCGCTGCAGACCCGTCTGGCGGCGATGGATACCGGCGTGCCGGCCGCCAACAGCGTGTCGCGCGCCGGCCTCGTCGGGCTGACCGACGCGCTCAACCGGCGCTCGGCGACCGATCTCGGCGAGCCGGTGATGGTCAACCCGGAACGCGACGACCTCTCCTTCTTCCCGATGATCTACTGGCGGGTCGAACGCCAGCAGCAGGGGCTGAGCGACTACGCGGTCGGGCGGGTGAACGACTATCTCAAGAACGGCGGCCTGCTGCTGATCGACCAGGCGCTCGGCGACGGGCTGGGCGGCGCCTCGCTCGCGCAGTTGCTGCGCGGCCTGAACGTGCCGCCGCTGGAGCCGGTGGAGGAGGGCCATGTGCTGACCCGTTCCTTCTACCTGCTGAACGATTTCCCCGGGCGCTGGGCCGGCAACCAGGTCTGGGTCGAGCGCGATGCCGCCGCCGCGAATGACGGGGTGTCCTCGGTGGTCATCGGGGTCAATGACTGGGCGTCGGCCTGGGCGGTGGACGACAGCGGCCGGCCGATCTACGCGGTGTCGCCCGGCGGCGACGTGCAGCGCGAGATGGCCTACCGTTTCGGCGTCAACCTCGTGATGTACGCGCTGACCGGCAACTACAAGGCCGACCAGGTGCATGTGCCGGCGATCATGGAGCGGCTCGGACAATGACGGACGCGCTGTCGGATCTCGTCTTCACGCCGCTGGTCGACCCGCTCTGGCTCTGGGCGATCGCGGCGGCGACGCTGCTGCTGTCGCTCTATGCCGGCTGGCGCCGTACGCCGGGCGCGCTGCTGCGCCCGCTGGCGATGGCGGCGGTACTGTTGGCGCTGGCCAACCCGCAGCTGGTCAGCGAGACGCGGCGCCCGATCGCCGATGTCGCGGTCATCGTGGTCGACGATTCGCCGAGCCAGCGTATCGGCGACCGCCCGGCCCGCAGCGAGGCGGCGCTCAAGTCACTGAGCGAGGCGCTGGCGGCGTTCCGCGATCTCGAGGTCCGCATCGTGCGCACCGACGGGCGTTCGGAAAAGGCGCCGGGCACCCACCTGTTCGAGGCCACGGACCGCGCGGTCTCCGGCATTACCGACGGCCGGCTGGCGGCGACCTTCGTCATCACCGACGGCCAGGTCCACGGGCTTCCGGAACCGGATGACCGCACCGCCAGTCCCATCCACGTGCTGCTGACCGGAGAGAAGAGCGGCATCGACCGCCGGCTGGTGATCGACCAGGCGCCGAATTTCGGCCTCGTCGGCAAGCAGGTCGAGGTCTCGATGACGGTCGAGGATCTCGGCGGCGCCTACGGCACGCCGGCGCAGATCCTGGTGCGCCGCGACGGCAGGCTGATCGATACCCTGAATGTCTGGGCCGGTCAGAAGGTGGTGCTGCCGCTGGATATCCCGCATGCGGGCGAGAACATCTTCGAGTTCGAGGCGGCGGGCCTTCCCGACGAGCTCACGCTGCGCAACAACCGCGCCGTGCTGCCGGTCAACGGCGTGCGCGACCGGCTGCGCGTGCTGCTGGTCTCCGGCGAGCCGCATCCGGGCGAACGCACCTGGCGCAACCTGTTGAAGAGCGACCCGGCGGTCGATCTCGTCCATTTCACCATTCTCCGCCCGCCCGAGAAGGCCGACCGTACGCCGCTGCGCGAACTGGCGCTGATCGCGTTTCCGATCCGCGAGCTGTTCGAGGTGAAGCTGCAGGAATTCGACCTGATCATCTTCGACCGCTACCGCCGCCGCGGCGTGCTGCCCCCGATCTATCTCGGCAACATCGCGCAATATGTCCGCGAGGGTGGTGCGCTGCTGCTCGCCGTCGGGCCGGAATACGCCACCAACCTGTCGCTCGCCTCGACCCCGCTCGGCGACGTGCTGCCGGCGGAACCGACCGGCGACGTGCTGGAGGCCGGGTTCCGCACGCGGGTCACCGAGACCGGCGCCCGTCACCCGGTGACCGCCGATATCCTCGGTGCGGCGGATGTCGGCGACGAACCGCGCTGGGGCCGCTGGTTCCGCCAGATCGGCGCCGTGCCGCGCGCCGGCGACGTGCTGATGAACGGTCCCTCCGGCCCGATGCTGGTGATGAGCCGGCCGGACAACGGCAATTCCGCCGCCCCCGCCGACGCCCGGCGCGAGGGCGGACGGGTCGCGATGCTGCTGAGCGACCATATCTGGCTCTGGTCCCGCGGCTTCGAAGGCGGGGGACCGGCGCCGGAACTGCTGCGCCGCGTCGCCCACTGGCTGATGAAGGAACCGGATCTCGAGGAGAACAGCCTCGTCGCCCGCTCCGAGGGCGACAATCTGCGCATCCAACGCCGTTCGCTGACCCCGGGCCCCGCCGACGTGACGCTGACCCGCCCCGACGGCAGCGAGGAGCCGATACGCCTCGAGCCCGACCGCAACGGCATCGCCACCGCGACGGTGACGGCGACCGAGCCCGGCCTCTACGGCCTCCGGGGCGAGGGGCTGGAGACGCTGGTCGCGGTGGGCGACATCAACCCGGTGGAGTTCTTCGACGTGCGGTCCTCGCCGGAGCCGCTGGCCCGGCTGGTCGAGGCCTCCGGCGGCGCCCATCGCTGGCTCGCCGACGACCCGAACCCGGCGCTCCGGCGCACCCGCAAGGACGCCAGCCGTTCCGGCGACGGCTTCCTCGGCGTCATCCGCAACGAGGATTACGTGGTCACCGGCGTCACCCGCACCCCGGCCGCCCCGCCCCTCGCGGCGCTGGCCCTGCTGCTCGCGCTGCTCGTCCTCGCCTGGCGGCGGGAAGGGAAGTAGGATTTCTCAGATTCCCTCGTCCCAGGGCGGCGGGTCGCGGAAGCGGCTGGCGAGGAAGTCGATGAACAGGCGGACCTTGGACGACAGGTGACGGTTGTGCGGGTAGATCGCGTAGATCGCGATCGGGTCTGCCTCGAATTCCTCTAGGATCGGCTCAAGCTGGCCCGCGCGGATCGGGTTGCCGAGGATGAAGGAGGGACTGCGCAGGATGCCGTGCCCCGATGCCGCCATGCAGGCAAGGAAATCGCCGTTATTGGCGATCACCGCCGGATCGATCGTCACGGTGAGCGGCGCTCCCAGTTCCTTATATTGCAGTTCCCTTGGACTGGCCTGGTAGCTGTAGACCATCACCCGGTGACGGGCGAGGTCGCGCGGATGCGCCGGCCGGCCATGCTCGGCGAGATAGCCGGGGCTGGCGGCGGTGATCAGCCGGCAGGTGGCGAGGCGGCGGGCGATCAGGCTCGAATCCGGCAGCCGAGAGATGCGGATGGCGACGTCGTAGCCCTCATCCACCACGTCGACCAGCCGGTCGTTCAGCGTCACGTCGACATGCAGGTCGGGATAGAGCGACTGGAAGGCCGCCAGCGCCGGCGCCAGCTGCAGGATGCCGAAGGACATCGGCGCATTGACCCTGAGCGTTCCGCGCGGCGTGTGGGAGAGCCGGCTGACCGCCAGTTCCGCCTCGCCGAGTTCCGCCAGCACGGCGGCGCAGCGGTCGTAATAGGCGCGGCCCTCCTCGGTCAGGCTGAGACGCCGCGTGGTGCGGTTCATCAGCCGGGCACCGAGCCGGTCCTCCAGCGCGGTGACATGCTTGCTGACCGCGGATTTCGACAGGCCGAGCCGACCGGCGGCCGCGGTGAAGCTGCCGGTATCGACCACCGCGACGAAAATCTCGATACCCTGGAGACGATCGCTCATTGTTCTCACACGGAAACAATATTGTGAAAAAATACCGGCTTATATATTCCGGGACAAACAATTATCTCCTTGGCACAGACATATCCATTCCGATTCAGGAGAAGATCAATGACCAAGGTTCTGGTTCTCTACTATTCCACATGGGGCCATATCGAGACCATGGCGAAGGCCGTCGCCGAGGGCGCCGCGGAAGTGGGCGGCGTCACCGTCGACATCAAGCGGGTGCCCGAACTGGTCCCGGAAAAGGTTGCCCGCGACAGCCACTACAAGCTCGACCAGGATGCGCCGGTGGCAAGCCCCGCCGATCTCGAACAATATGACGCGATCATCTTCGGCACGCCGACCCGGTTCGGCAACATGGCCTCGCAGATGCGCAACTTCCTCGACCAGACCGGCGGGCTCTGGGCGCAGGGCAAGCTGGTCGGCAAGGTCGGCTCGGCTTTCGTCTCCACCGGCACCGGCGGCGGCAAC
>JAVKCR010000113.1:0-5245 GCA_040222645.1 Rhodospirillales bacterium | reverse complement strand
TGCGGACCTGGGTGAGGAATTCCTGAATGCGCTGCCTGAGCTGCTCGGACTGGGTCGACAACTCTCCGGCGGCCGTGAGAACACTGGCGGATGCCGCCCCGGTTTCCCCGACCGACTGGGACACGGAACCGATACTCATCGTCACGTTGCCGGTGCCCTGGGCGGCTTCCTGGGTGTTGCGGGCGATCTCCTGAGTCGCCGCACCCTGCTCCTCGACCGCGGACGCGATGGCCGATCCGACCTCGTTGACCCGCTGGATGGCCTCCGAAATCCGGGTGATGGCATCTACCGTGCTGCGCGTCTCGGTCTGGATCGCGGCGATCTGCTGGCTGATCTCCTCCGTCGCCTTGGCGGTCTGGTTGGCGAGATTCTTCACCTCGTTGGCGACCACGGCGAAGCCCTTGCCGGCATCCCCGGCACGGGCCGCCTCGATGGTCGCGTTCAGCGCCAGCAGGTTGGTCTGCTCGGCGATATCCGTGATCAGCGCAACAACGGCGCCGATCTTGTCCGCGGCGGCGTCCAGAACCTTGACCTTGCCGTCGGTTTCCTGGGCCTCCTGGGCGGCCGCTTCCGACATGCTGGCGGATTGCGCGACCTGGTGGGCAATCTCGGCGATCGAGGCGGATAGCTGTTCGGCGGCGGCGGCAACCGTGTTGACGTTGCCGGACGCCTGCTCGGCGGCGCCCGCCACGGTATCGGATTGCAGCGAGGCGTTCTCGGCCGAACGGGACATGCTTTCCGCGGTCGCCTTGAGCTGCGACGCCGCGGAGGACACGCCGGAAACGATCTGACCGATACCGGCCTCGAAATCATCGGCCAACTGAAGCATCGCGGCGCGCTGCTGTTCCTTCTGCCGGGCCTCCTGGGCTTCCTGCTCGGCCTGCAGTTCGCGGACGCGGATCGCGTTGTCCTTGAAGACCTGGACCGCTTTCGCCATGTCGGCGATCTCGTCTTTTCGGTCAATGCCGGGAACCTCGACCTCGAGGTCGTTGTCCGCCAGCCGGCGCATGGCGCCCGTCATCCGGCCAACCGGCAGCGTGATCGACCGCGCGATCAGCCAGGCGAAGATGATGCCGAGAACGATACTGATCGCGGCTGTGGCGGCGATCAGAGTCGAACTCGATCCGAACAGCTCGTCCAGCGCCGTGACTTCCTCGTCGATCGCCGTCGAGATGCGCGTGGACACATCGATCTGACGATCCAGCATCTGCTGTACAAGACCGCGCAATTCCGTTGTCGCTGCGACATATTCCTCGAACTGCTTCTGGTACGATCTGGCGCCGCCGATCATGAAATCGACGATGGGAAGGGCACCGGTATCGGTTATCTCTGCCCGCAATTCTTCCGCGGAGGTGACAATGCCGGCGATCGACTTCGACGTCTGTTCCACGGATTCCGGTGATCGTGAACGACCGAACTCGGCCTTTCCGGCATTGGCGTTTTCCACCGCCGCGACGATTTCCATCCCCTTTGCAAGATGAACCGCTGCCTTCTCGATGTCCTTCTGGGCCTGTGACGCGACGATCTCCACTTCCTCGTTTCGCTTGGAGATGCTGGATGACAGCGCCTGCGTGAAGGAGGAAACGCGCGACGATTCCTTCTGGACGCTCTGCTCAAGCTCGTAGGAGCTCTGGCCGACATTCACCTTTTCAACCAGCTCGCCGAACACCTTCCGGTACGCGCCCACCGCTTCGGCAACGGTGACAGCGGCGTTCTCGGTCGGCTGACCCTGGGCGATTTTCTTGAGCTTCAACGCGCTCAGGAACATTTCCCGGATTCCGACGAGCGCGCGCTCGCCGGCGTCCGGCAGGTTTGTCGAGATGAACTCGTTCTGCGCGGTCCGCGTCGACAGCGTCGCGCGGATCAGGTTCTCGGCTTCGGTTTTGAGCGCCAGCGCCTCTGACCTCTGCTTTGCGGTTTCCGTGAGCTTGGTAAAGGCGTCCGCAAACTGCTTCTCCACCCGCTTCACCAGGATCGAGGCGTTGCCGGTAATGCCCTTGGCGCGCTGGTCCATCTCCTGGCGGCGACGTTCAAGAGATTGCGATATCTCGCGCAGCTTGCCGATATCCTCGCCATAGATCGTCAGGTCGGCGAGAATGCCGTCGATCAACACCTTCTTCTCGGGGGTGGCCGGCTGGATCGCGGACAGGTCGCTGACCGCATCGGGCAGCAGTGCTTCGGCCTGGTCGATGGCGTTCATGTCACCGGCCCTGATGAAGTCGTTGACCAGGGAATTCGTGCGTTCGAACTGCCTGCCCACGAACTGGTATTGCTGTGTGAGTGTCACGCCATCACGGAATGAATTCAAACCTGTCCAGCCGATGAATCCGACAGCAGCCAACAGAACCACCGACGCGGCAAAACCCGCCGATATGCGTGCTCCAATTCTCACGTTCCCTCGCTTCTTTTTCTGTTTTCCAGCCCTATTTCCGACATAGTAGCGCCGGACGGAAAAATTGCGATACGTGTTATCCCCATCCGTATTTCTACGAATTGCGCACCGATACGGGTCTGCTGTTCACTTCCTGCACCATCGGACTGTTCCGGTGCCCAACAACAACCGGAAAGGGTGAGGAAATGATCAGAATGTTTTCGGCTGCCGTGTTGAGCGGCTGTCTCCTGGCGGCAAGCGCCGCCAATGCGGCCAACGAATTCGAACCGCAGATCAAGTCATTCGTCGAGACGGAAATCGCTCCGTGGCTGTCCGACGCGACCGTCGTCGACGCCATCAAGGCGCAGAACGCCAAGAACGCCTCGATTACCGAGGAGGACATCTCGAAGCTCGATACGGATTGGCGGGCCCAGGCGAAAGCCGGCAAGGGCGCGTTGATCGACGAGGTTCTGTCGAACGCCCTGTCGAAGTTCCTGCAGGCCAAGAAGGAAGCGGCCGGCGGCAAGATCGCCGAGATGTTCGTCATGGACAACAAGGGCCTGAATGTCGGCCAGAGCGACGTGACCTCCGACTACATGCAGGGCGACGAGGCCAAGTGGCAGAAGACATACCCGGCCGGCCCGGGCGCGCTCTTCATCGACGAGATCGAGTTCGATGATTCGAGCAAGGCCTTCCAGAGCCAGGCCAGCATGACCATCGTTGACGAAACCGGCGCCGCGATCGGCGCGATCACCATCGGCGTCAACGTCGAGAAACTCTGACCGGCGGGGCTGGCAACAGCTCCTGGAATCGGAGGGTCAGGTCTGGCGGCGGAGGATATCCTTCGCCGCCAGTACCGCTCCCGCCACGATCAGCAGACAGGCGAGCGCGATTCGCCAGGTCAGCTCGGTATCGCCGAGCGTCGTCAGCAACAGGGTGGACAGCAGCGGCGCACAGTAGCTCGCCGCGCCCAGAACCCTGATATTCCCTCTTTTCACCCCGACATCCCACGCGAAGAACGCCAGGCCGACAGGGCCGAGGCCAAGTCCGAGTATCGCCAGCCAGACGCCGCTGTCCGCCGGCGTGATCGTCTTCTCGAACGCGAGATGGCAGACGAAGCCGAGAAAAGCGGTGGCGGCGCAGAACCCGCCGACCGCATCGGTCGGGATATGACCGAACTTCCGGCTGAGCACCGAATAGCTCGACCAGGTCAGCGCGCAGCCGATGGCCGCCGCGTAGCCGGTGGCATAGGCCATGTCGAAGCCTAGCCCCCCGCCCCGCAGGATCAGGATCGCCGAGCCTGAAAACCCGAGCAGGGCGCCGGTCAGGTGGTGCCAGCCAAGCCGTTCCCCCGGCAGCAATGCCGAGAACACCACGATCAGCAGCGGCCAGAGATAGGCGATCAGGCTCGCGTCGACGACCGGCGCGTTCTTCAGCGCCATGAAATAGAAGAAGTGGTATCCGAACAGCCCGCCGACACCGAGCAGCCAGACCGGTACCGGCAGGGCGAGGCGGCGGAACGGGTTCTGCCCGGCCAGCGCCCATTTGCCGAGACCGAGCAGGAAGGCGACGGCGAAGGTCATGGCAAGCAGCTGGAACGGCGGTATGCCGGCGGTTGCCGACGTGAAAAGGGCGAGCGCGCCCCACATCAGGATGGCGGAAAAACCGATCAGGGTAGCTTTGGGCATGGCGGGAATCCGGCGGACCGGAGGTCCGCTTCAAGCGTGACAGTTGTAAAGATTTGTCCGCAGCAGCCGCTTCCCGCCAGCCGCTGCCGGATCGGCCGGCGCGGCGTGCAATCTAGAAGCCTTGCGTGCCGCATTCAAGATGGATGACCGCGAGTGGTTTGCATCCGGCCCGATGGCGGATATTCTCCGGTCATAAGGTGGCCACAAGAGCCGCCGAAGGCGAGGCTGATCGGTATTTGACATGGCGACTGTTCAGAACAGGCGAGCGCCGCTCTATCAACGGGTGGCAAAGGAACTCAATGATCGTATCTCGGCGGAGGTCTACCCCGTAGGGTCGACCCTGCCCACCGAGATAGAAATCTGCCGGGAATTCGGTATCAGCCGCCATACGGTGCGAGAGGCGCTCCGCATGTTGTCGACGGCGGGCCTCATCAGCCGCCGACAGAAAGCCGGCACCCGGGTTATCGCCCGCACCCCGCCGGCCCATTTCGCCGAGAACCTGTCCAGCGTCGACGATATCCTGCGATACTCGAACCGGACACGTGCCCGGCTGCTCAATCGCGGCGTGCATATCGCGGACGAGACCACCGCACCGCTGCTGGAATGCGAGGAAGGGGATACCTGGCTGCTGCTGGAAAGCGTGCGCCGGGACCAGGAGACCGACCAGCCGATCAGCCATACCCAGACCTACCTGAACATGGTTCTCAAGCCGTTCGAGGAGCGTATCGCGGCGTCGGAAACCTCGCGCTTCGCCGTCGTCGAGGACGTGCTCGGAATCACCATCGAGAAGGTGCGGCAGGACACCAGCGCCTGCGCGGTTCCCGCCTCGGTCGCCCGCTTCCTCGATGTCCGCAATGGCACTCCGGGGCTCAGGATCGTCCGCCACTACTACGATTCGACCCAGCGCCTGCTGATGGCGAGCGTCAACATCCACCCGGCCGAGAAGTTCAGCATGACCATCGAGATGCACCGGACCGAAAGCGCCCTGCCCCGCCCGCTGGCGGGCTGACCGGCCGGACCGAATCCCATGCTGTCACCGCTGGAATCCATCGCCCGCGAAATCGCGGCGGCGGAGAGCATCTATGTCCCCGGCAGCATGGCGGAATCCGCCAGCTTCAACGGCTGGCTGACGGCCCATCCCGAATGCCTTGCCGGCAAGACCATTCACAGCGTCTGGATCGCCGGG
>JAVKCR010000112.1:0-4644 GCA_040222645.1 Rhodospirillales bacterium | reverse complement strand
GCCTTTCGGTATCTGGCGATGTGGCAGGCATTGCGAGAAACCGATGCATGTCCGGCCAGCGTCCTTGATGGCAATTGTCTTGGCGTGACTTTGGTGCTTGCTCACACCGTCTCCGAAATCACGTTCCACGATATCTTCCCGAATGACATTCTCGTCTACCCGGGAGTTGGCTATCTCGTTTTCGAGTTCTTTTCTTTGCTGGGATTGATATCCGAAAAGATAGTTGCAGGAAGTCGCAAGATGAATGTCAGCCCTCAGGTTTTCCTGAGTCCTGCTCTTCTCTCTCAGAAAATCAAAAAACCTCAATTGTCCTATTTCGTCGGACCTCACCGTACGCAGGCGAATCAGGGCAACCGTATCTCCTGAACCCGGAGCGCGGTATCTTGTTAGGCTATCATTGATGTTGTCCCCACCGTAGTAGGATGAAGTACTTACGGCTTCCCGGCTCGCTGAGGCCAGTGACGGAATATCCAGCATGACCGGGCTTTGCTCCGGCGGCAAGGTCGTGACGCAGCCGGCGACGGCGAGAAGGGAACAGAATGACAGCAACGCTTTCGCTAGTGACTGCTTCATGTCCGCCGTACCCTCAGAGCCAGTTTCCTGATTTCAATCCTACCCTCGTCCTGGCCCCGAGCCGGGATCCAGGGCTGCGATGCCGTGCCGATGAGCTCCTGGATCCCGGGTTCCGCCGGTGGCGGCCCCGGGACGAGGAAGCGGAGGCGTCGGCGACCTGAAGCCCTCATCCCGCCCGCTTCACCGTCACGGCGTTCAGGATCGCGTCGATCTTGTCCTCGGTGAAGGTCTCGCCGTCGGGCAGGCAGTAGTAGCCCTGAAGCACGGCCTTGCGGAATCCGACGAGGGCGATGTTTGCGATGTCCCTGTGCATGCCGAGACACTGGCTGCCGTTGACAGTGAAAAGCTCGTAGCCCGTCAGTTCACCGTTCCTGAGTGTTGTTGTGCCGGCAGACGCCTGCTCGAGTTTCTTGCCGTCGAAATATGCATTCTCTAGCGGCCAGTTGAGGAAATGTCCGGCCTTGAGCAATGCCTTCAGTTCGATCGACTTGAACTCGAGCCCGGCACCGTTCAGGCGGGAGCTGAATTCTTCGGCATCGGCAAGTCGGAACATGGCCCGTGGCAACGCACGGCCCGGCTCGGTGACGAGTAGAGCGGCGTAGGCCGAACTCTGCCCGCTCCCCGAAGAATTGATGAAGTTCATCTCGGGAGATGCGAAGCCGACGGGGTCGAACCCGAGTGGGGACTCAGCGGCTGTTACCTTGCCCGGGCCGGTTGTCTGGCATGCCGAGAGCGACAGGATCGACAGGACAGCCAGTAGCACAGCAAACGGATTTCTCATGATTACCTACCTTCGGTTTCTCTGGATCGACGGGAAGGGATGCCGCCGTCTCATCCCTGCGGCATCCCCTTGGTGCGGTGGCCGAGGCGTTTCAGGATCGATCTGGCGTCGGCGTCGGTCAGGGTGACGCCTTCCGGTGCGCAGTAATAGCCGGTGATCTGGTCGGTGCCGTAGCCATCGTCCTGGGCATCTCCGAAGAACTGCAGGAACCCGACGCAGCTCGCGTCGTCCGATGTGAAGACGGAATATTCCGCCGCCCCCAGTTCGTTGACGGCCCGCCCGCCGGAGATCTCGGTCAATGTCCGGGTCGCGTGGTAGTTCCAGCCTTCGGACATGTCCTTCATCACCGATTTCTTGTTGGTGAAATGCATGCCGCCGCGCGCGCCGATATAGATGATCGAGGCATGCGGCAGGTTTCCCCTGGCCGGTGCATAGGTTGCGAACACGACCTCGTGGTTGCGGCCGTACGGGTCGCCCGTTCTGAACCGGCGCGTGGCGTTTTCAAGCCCAGGCGCCGTGAAGATGAGCGGTTGATCCGCTTCCGGCACCACGGTCATTTCCTCTGTGGGCCTTGCCGTCTGGCAAGCGGAGAGCAGGAATGCCGCAAGCATACCGGCGAGCAGGATGGGAGCCGGCCGGTGCCGGAACGTGCGATCGATCATCGTGAAACCTCTTACCTTGATCAGGCCGCCCGTCCGCATTCTCTTGATGGTACGCGGGTCTGGTCGGCAACCATTAGAAGATTATCCGGCGGGCCATGTCCTGGGAAGCCCCGAAGTGACAGCAGCTGCCAGAAACCCGGACCTCCGCCAGGCTGCCCGCAAGCCGTGAGGGAGACGCGATCGACGACAGTTCCCCACGGTCACTGGAGGGCCTCGTCTATCAATATCCGGGCGAGAAGCTCAATATCCTCCCAGGTGGCGTTGTTATAGATTCCCGGGTTGTAGATGATCCGGAGCGCGAGCAGGTCCCATTCCGTGAATCTCTGGTCCGTGTGCACGGAACTCATCACCGAGCGCAGCCGCGTCGAATGTCCGAAGAACCCGAAGGCGTGCATGAGTTCGTGATCAAGGCAGATGACGCTGTCCGGGCCATAGCGACGGCCAATCTTTATCTCGGCCGACCGGATTCTTCCGGACCTGTGTATCGGAAAGGAGTAGCAGCCGACGATACTGGTTCTCCGCGTGACGAAATCCTGCTTGTCGGAGAAGTCGATCCGGATGTCGCCGTCCCGGTCGACGACACGAATGTCGAACCGCGTCGCCCCGGACAGTTTCCGGGCCGATTCCGCAACCGCCTCGCGCTGAATGTCGGAAGGCTTGCCTTCGATCGAGATGGTCGGGGCTTTTGCCCAGCGGGCTATCCGCCTGCCGGGCAGCGTCTTCTGATCGACGACGTCGGAATTGTCGCCGAACGTGATCTCGGTAAGGAACGCGATGGCCCGTGCGCGGTCGTCCTCCAGCTTCTGCGCGGCAGTCTGGCAGCCGCCAAGTGCCAACGACAGCAGCAGGGCCGTCAACATTGGCGGGTGGAACGCCGGTATCCGCAGACCGGGGAACGTCAAGCCGACCTCTTGGTAGACGCCGGCGCTGGCCGACAACGAATAGTAGGTTAACCGCGGCCTTTCTGCCTGGGAACCCCCGAAATGCCCGCCACGGCCGAAACCTATACCTCGGCGATCACCCGCCCGTCCTCGATGCGGCTCGGCACGCGACCGAGGCTCTGGCCCTTGCAGGGGCCGAGGATGCAATAGCCGTCGCCGGGGCGGAACTGCGCCCCGTGGGTCGAGCAGATCAGGTGGGTGCCCTCGAGATTCATCATGCCCGCGCTTCCGAAATGCAGCGGCACCCCGATATGCGGGCAGGCATTGTGGTAGACGTGGATGTCCGCGCCCGTGCGCACCGCCAGCAGCGGATAGCGCGCGCCATTGCGTTCGAGATCGAACGGCTTCGCGTCCAGTTCCGGCAGGTCGTCGGCGGCGCAGAGGTCGATCGTGCCGTCCTCGCGCCAGCGCGGCGTCACGGCTTCACGCCACCCAGCGCGCAGATCAGCGTCCAGGCATCCGCGTCGATCGGCATCACCGACAGCCTGGACTGGCGAACCAGCGCCAGGTGGTTCAGCCGCTCGTCCTCCTTGACCTGCTGCAGGGTGACCGGCGTTTTCAGCGCCTCGACCGTCTTGAAATCGACCATGCCGAAGCGGCCGGATTCGTCGGTGTGATCGGGGTAGTACACCTTCACCACCTCGACGAGGCCGACGATCCGCTTCTCGTTGACCGAATGGTAGAAGAAGGCGCGGTCGCCCAGCTTCATTGCCTTCATGTTGTTGGCGGCCTGGTAGTTGCGCACGCCGTTCCAGTGCTCGGTGCCCTTCTTGACCTGGTCGTCCCACGACCAGGAACCGGGCTCGGATTTCACCAGCCAGTAATTCATCACGCGTATTCCCCTTGTCAGGCGGCCGGAATGACCTTCATCCAGCGGGTGACGGTTACCGTAGAGAACAAACCCGCCTTGGCATAGGGATCGTTCTCGGCGAAGGCTTCCGCCGCGCTGCGGTCAGGAAAGTCGATGACGATCAGGCTGCCGATGGCGGCGCCCGCCTCGTCCTGCAGCGGCCCGGCGCAGAAAACGGCGTCGCCGGCGGCTTTCAGGTAGGCGAGATGTACCGGCCGGGTTTCGGCCCGGACATGGCCGTGGCCCGGCTTGTCGATGCACTGGATGGCGTAGAGCATTGTCTGGTCTCCCTTCAGTTGCCGTCCGCGGCGCCTGCCGGCGCCCGCGTGAAGACATAATTGCGGATATCCGCAACGCGGCCGGTGGCGATCGGCGAGGTCTCGCTGGAGGCAAGCCTGAAGCCTGCGCCTTCGAGCGCCGCGACCACATCCCGGCCCGGACTTTCATGGGTATTGTCGAGTTCGACGAGCACCGAGACAAGACCGGGCGCCGACAGCACCTCAGTGGCGCCGGATACGACCAGCGCCTCGGCCCCGTCGACATCGATCTTGATATGGGTCGGCGCCGGCAGGCCGAAGCGTGTGACGGCCTCGTTGGCGCTCAGCGTCAGGCAGCCCTGCGAATGGGCGGGGGCGTTCTCGTTCAGTCCCTTCACCCCGTCGATCGCGTGCAGGGCGTCGCCGATCCGGGTGGTGCGGAGCGCGAGCCGGGTCGAGCCGGTGGCGTCGGACAGCGCCGCGCAGTAGCCGGTGATGCGCTCGGCGAGGCCGTTGAGATGGATGTTGCGGTTGAGGACCCAGTAATTCGCCGCTTCCGGCTCGAAGGCGAGCACGCGGC